>CAZXMK010000062.1:0-12326 GCA_964641935.1 uncultured Syntrophaceae bacterium | reverse complement strand
AAACAGCGGGTCTGCGTCATGCCCCGCAACGCCTGCGGCCTGACGGAGGCGAGCGGCACCGTGACGTTCACCCATCCCGACGACGGAGAGGAAAAGCCGGCCTATTCCGTCGGTGGACCCGTTCCGTCGATCCAACTTGTCCTCAAGGACGAGGAAGGGAATGTGGTGCCCCGGGGCGAGGCGGGCGAAATCTGCATCAAGGGACCCTTTCTCATGAAGGGCTACTGGAAACGGCCCGAAGAGGACGCCAAGGTCTTCGACAAGGACGGTTTCCTCCACACGGTGGACATGGGGCGGCTGGAAGAGGACGGTTACCTCGTCATCGTTGGCCGCAAGAAGGAGATGTTCATCCGGGGTGGTGAAAACGTGCACCCCCCGGAGATCGAAGAGGCGATCTGCCTCCATCCAGACGTGATGCCGGCGGCGGTGGTCGGCCGTCCCCACGAAGAATGGGGCGAGGTGGGCCGGGCCTACATCATGCCCAAGCCCGGCAGGGAGATCACGCCGGAGGGCATGAGAAAGTTTCTCAGGGACAGGCTGTCCCATTTCAAGATCCCCGAGGATTTCATCATTCGGCCGATGCTGTCCCTGACGCCCCTGGGAAAGGTCAAAAAACTGGACCTTTATGCCGAAATGAAGGATGAATTTGGAAATCGGCCCTAGGACAAGGAGAAGCCGCCCATGAAGCTTTGTCTCCGTACCGGCATCGTCCTGACTGCAATGCTGGTCGCCGTTGCCTGTTCCGCCGGGGATCTATACAGAATCTCGGCCGGAGAAATGGGATTCTCGTCGTTCGATTACACGGTGACCGAGACAAAGCGGACGGACCGGATATCGTTTTTACACATTCCCGGTTTTCATAAGAGATCGGCAGAGGCCGCCCGGTGGATGCTTTGCGTTTACAACGATATCGCCCAAAAGAGGGGATTCGATGCCTGGTCCGTCGTGTATCCGGATCCTCCTTCCGAAGATCTGATTCTCGGGTTTCCGCTTTTTCCAGACGAGAAGATTGCCTCTACCCTGGGACCGGAATTCGGTACGAAAAACGCTCTGCCCGTTGTATCCGTCCAGAGCATGCGCCTGCTTTGTGAAAACATGAAAAACAGCCCATGATTCCTGCCCATTGATCCGCGGGGACGAACATTCATGGACGGGTGATTGCCGGGCTGAAGCCATTCTCAACGAGTGATTTCGGGCATGGAAGACGAAAAGAAAACCAGGGAGCAGTTGATCGAGGATCTGTCCTCTCTGCGCCTTCGTGTGTCCGAACTGGACCGGCTGGAAATCGAGCGGCAGCAGGAGGATGAATCTTTACGAGACAAGATTGAACTTGCCGAAAAGCTGTTGGTCACGATCCCGGATATCATTGTCGTAACGGACATGAACGGCAGGATTCTTTTCGTCAATCACGTGCATGAAGAATTGCTGGGGTATCCGAAAGAGGATGTGATCGGAGAAAACATCAGTCTCTTTCTCAATCTGTCCGAGGACATGAATACGTCTCTGCGCAATGTGACCTTGCTGATGAGAGGCGAACTGGGGGCCAGGGAATACAACATTCTTGCGGCGGATGGAAGGCATCTGCCCTTTGAGATAAACAGCAATGTCTTAACGGACAAAGACGGCTCGCCCTATGGAATCGTTTTCGTCGGCCGGGACATCATGAAAAGGAAGAAGGCGGAAGAGGCCCTGAGGGCAAGCGAAGAGCGTTACCGCCTGATTTTCGATAATATCGAAGATGCCTATTATGAGGTCGATCTGGAAGGAAATACAATCACCTGCAACGAATCGGCACCTAGGATTCTCGGCTATACCGCGGGTGAGATGAAGGGCATGAACTATCGCCAGTACATGAGCGAAGAGAATGCCCGGATCGCCACACAGGCATACAATACGGTCTATCTCACGGGTAAACCAATCAATATCAAGGAGTTTGAAGTCATCCGGAAGGATGGAGCCATACGATCCGTCGAGGTGTCCATATCCTTGTTGAGGGATTCACACGGGCAGCCGGTGGGATTCCAGGGCATGATTCGCGACGTCACCGAACGGAAGGAGATGGAGAGCAAAATCCTCACCCTCTCGATGACGGACCAGCCGACGGGTCTGTACAACAGGAGGGGATTCCTGACCCTCGCTGAACAGCATTTCAGAATCGCAGAACGACTGAAGACAAGGCTGCTCTTGCTCTTCGCAGACCTGGACGGCCTCAAATGGATCAACGACAACCTGGGGCACCGGAAGGGCGACGAGGCGATCCTGGAAGCGGCCTTGATCCTGAAGGAGATCTTTCGTGAATCGGATGTCATCGCCCGCGTGGGAGGCGATGAATTTGTCGTTCTCGCTTACGGGGCACCGGCGGAAAACTCCGACATTCTCGAAAAACGCCTGCAGAAGCACATCGATGATCACAACGCCGTGCAGGCAAGGGATTATCAAATCTCGATGAGCATCGGGATCGCATACAAAGAGCCGGAACAGGACATTTCCATTGATGAGCTGATGTCACGGGCGGATGCGCGGATGTATGAGCAGAAAAAGGGAAAAAAGCGGTGAAGGAAGGATCGCGGATGCCGGGGCTCCGTCCCGGGCTCTTCCTTCAAACGTCAATCAACTGGACCTTTCCATCGCGTTGTGCAACATTACCGGACGTCTGGACCGGTGAAACACCGGATGCCGCCGGCCGGACCGGAAATGGAGATAGATCATCGAAAGGCAGGAAGGATGGAATCCGGCCTGCCGGCAACCATGAAACGAGGCAGACGGCCCTGCCGGGAGCTCCCGTGCTGCTGGAGCGTCAAGAAATCAAGCTCGGACACTCAGGGCGCCATGAAACTGCATCCTCTGACCCTGAAGTTTGACGGCGACTCGTCGCACCTCGAGACCCTGTTTCAGAAGGACCATTTCCGCGCCTCCCTCCCCCGCAACCGGGCCGCCATGATCGTAGAGGCTCTCTTCTATTCCGGTTTCGGTCTCCTTGATTATCTGCTCATGCCTGAAAACAAGGGCATGACGTGGCTGATCCGCCGGCTGAAACAGGCTGGTCTGCAATTGTCCCCGGCATTGATGCAGGATAACAACCCATACCCCGACGGATAAACAATATGCCTGTCGAGTTCGAAAATCCCACCCGTTACCAGGAACTCCTGGAGATGCTCGCGGGACAGGTCCACAGGGACCTGCTGCGGAAATACCCCGATGAACTGTGGAAGGTACGCTACGAAGACCTGCCCTATGAATCGCTCAACGAGGAGCAGAAGCTCCTGGTTCGAACTGCGGCGAAAGAGAACCTGGAGGAGCTGCTCAACGCCGGGGTGCGGATCGAGGCTCCCCGGACCCCGGAATCGAACCTCCTGGAAGAGCGTTTCGGCGTGGAGACGCTCCTCAAGCAGGGGGAGCCGATTCTTGCCTATGATTCCGTCCGGCGCGCCCTGGCCGATTTCCCGGACGACGTCCTCCTTCGCCAGCTCCAGGCGCTGGCCCTGATTCGAACCGGCGGACCTGCGGAGGCCCTGGGCATCCTGCGGCAGCTCATGCGGGAGGGACACCGGGACCAGGGGACCCTGGCGCCGATGGCCCGGGCCTTGCGCGATCTTGCAGAACGCACCACGAACATGGAGGCCCGTTTGCAGTGCCTGGAGCGCTCCTTTGATCTCTACGAGGAGGCCTACCGGTCCAATCGGGGCATGTGGAGCGGCATTCATGCGGCCTGGCTGGCCCTGGAGCTTGGCCGGGCGGATCGGGCCGTCGAACTGGCGACCCGGATCGGGTCGGGCATCCGCGAGGCCCTGAAGCAAGCGGGGCACGAAGGTACGGACACCTTCTGGCTGCGGGCAATCGACGGTGTTTCCTCGATTCTCCAGGGAGAGTTTCACAGGGGATTCGAAACATTTGCCGAACTGGGGGAGCTGAGCCGGGGTCGCATCGGCGACACGGCGGAGGTGAGGCACATCGCCGGGAGCATCCTTGTGCTGCTCGGCAAAGACCAGGCTCCGCTGGAGCGGGTCATGCCTCTGCCAAGGGTCGTCGTCTTCGCGGGGCACATGATCGACTTTGCAGACCGGAAAGAACCCCGCTTTCCGCCGTCCCTCGTGGAGACCGTCGCGGAGGAGATCGGGCGGTGCGTATCCGGCCTGCGCGTGGCGGCGGGTTTTTCGTCCGCCGCCTGCGGTGCGCCCATCCTGTTCCACGAGGCGGTTCTGGCTGCGGGCGGCGAAACCCACGTGGTGCTGCCGTATGGCCGCGACGAATTCTTCTCCGACAGCGTGGCGATCCGGGACGACATGGACTGGAAAGACCGGTACGACCGGGTCCTGGAGAGGGCAAGGCGCGTCATCGTCACGAGTACCCAGCGCCTCGACGAGGGGAGTGTCGTGTTCCGCTACGCGAATCGCCTGCTCCTCGGCCTGGCCATGATCCGGGCGAAACAGCTTCGCTGTGAGGTCCTGCCGCTTGTGCTCTGGGACGGCCGGTCCAGTTCGGCAGCGGGAAGTGTGGCCCAGACGATGAAAGAGTGGAAGCAGCTCGGCCACTCGGTGAGGGTCATCCATCTCGGTGAGATGCGCGGGGGCGGCATCGAGACCCGCCGTGAATCGCGGCGTGCCCGCTCCTCCACGAGGCTTCCCGCGGGGCTGACCACGCAGACCATGATCATGCTGTTCGCCGACGTCGTTCACTTCAGCAAACTCGAGGAGCGGCAAATGCCCAATTTTGTCGCACATTTCCTGGATTCCGTCGGGAGGATTGAAAAGGAGATCGGTATTCGGACGGCCGCGAAAAACACCTGGGGAGACGGGCTGTTCATTGTCTTCCGGAACGCCGGTGATGCAATCCGGTACAGCCGTACCCTGCTGGATCGCATAAGAAGAACGGACTGGGCCGCCCTCGGCCTGCCCGCCGGCGTCAATCTGCGCGTCGCCCTGCATGCCGGTCCGGTGTACGTCGGACGGGATCCCGTGACGGGCCGCCGGACCTGCTACGGAACGCACGTGAACAGCGCCGCCCGGATCGAGCCCATCACTCCGCCGGGGAAGATTTATGTCAGCCAGGCTGTTGCCGCCCTTGTCACGGCACTGCGCCTGGAAGACTGCGCCTGCGAGTACGTTGGACAAATGCCGCTGGCAAAGAATTTCGGCGTTTTTCCGATGTATGTGCTCCAGACGGAAGCAACCGCCGCGGAAGACGCGGAATGTTCATGCCCCGTGGAGGAACGGCCCGGTTCATCATAAGGAGCCCCTGTCATAATTGCATGTTCAGCCATCAACTGCAGTCGGAAACAGAAATCAACACCTCGCCGGATCGGGTCTGGGAAGTCCTCGTGGATTTTGCTGCCTATCCGGAATGGAATCCGTTTATCCGCTCCATCCGCGGCGTTCCCCGGAAAGGTGAGAGGATTGAGGTGTTCATTCAGACCGGTGGCGCCGGGGGCATGACCTTCCGTCCCCGTATAGTCGCGGCGGAACCCGGACGGGCGTTCAGGTGGCGGGGCCGGCTTCTGCTGCCCGGCCTGTTCGACGGCACCCACAGCTTCGAGATCCGGCCGGCTGCCGACGGGCAGGTCCTTTTCAGGCAGAGTGAATCGTTCAGAGGGCTCCTGGTTCCGCTCCTCTCGAGCCGACTTGACCGGGACACACGAAAAGGCTTCGATGAGATGAACCGGGCGCTGAAGGCCCGGGTCGAGGCTGCGGATGCTTCGAACGGAGCATCCGGAGAGGCACATCATCCGGCTCTGTTTACGAGGGTTTGAGGTATCGGGAACGGTTTCCGGAAAGCAAAAGGGAGTGATTGTGAACGCATGAAGAACTCGACGGTCGGAAGCGGCGAGGCGGGAAAAGGTCGAGGAAAGCGGTTTCTCTCTACCCTGCTGGCCTTCCTTTTGTCGCTGGCCATATTGGAAATCGGGGGGTTCCTGATCTGGCGGATTTCCGTATCGCCCGTAACCAGAGCAAACGTGCAGGCCCTTTGCCGTTCGGGAGTCGATACAATCCAGATGCTTCCGAACACCTTCTGGCATCATGAATTCAATCCCCGCCATCCAGCCTACTCGGGACTGGTCAATTCAATGGGCACCAAGGGCGGGGAATTTCAGCTTCCCAAGCCCTCGGGCGAACTCCGGATCGTCTGCCTGGGAGACAGTACCGTGGAAGGGACCGGGGTCAAGCCGGACGAGACCTTTCCGCACTACCTGGAGACGATCCTTCAGAAACGGATGAATCCCGGCTCCGGATACAGGAGCGTCAACGTGATCAACGCCGGAATCGGTTCGCACAATTCGGCGTTCAACCTTTCCTACCTCGCGTTTCGCCTGATCCACTACAACCCCGACATCGTCGTCATCAAGAGCGCTTACAACGACTACCTGCCCTACAGCGTTCCCGGCATGGGGTACGATTACACGCACGTCTTTCCCAATCCCTATCATCGTGTGCAGCCCTCCGCGTTCTGGACCGCGGCCCGATACAGCCATTTTCTGAAGGTGGTGGGGTCAGTCGTCTTCCGTGAGGAGGTTGCCATCCCGTTTCGCGATTTCTCGGGACACATAACCATCGAACAGTTCAAAAATATGGATTTCTCCGCCAATGAGGACCGGTTCTTCGTGTACGGGGAGAACATCCGGTCCATGATCCTGCTGTGCAAGGGGCGCGGCATCGGTGTCATCCTGGTTGATCTGCCAACCTCGCCCGACCCGGCTCATTTCGGGAAGGACAGGACGTTCGGTCCGCGTTTCAAGAATCTCGTCGCCCGGCTGGAAACGGAATTGAGGCGGATTGCCGGGGAGGAGAGGATTGCGGTCGTCGCTACGGGACCTTTCAGGCTGGAAGACTTCTGGGATCACTGCCATTGCACAGCCGGTGGGAACCGGAAGGTGGCGGAAGCGGTCGCTGCAGCGGTAGCGGCCTTGCTGCCGGCAGGACGGGCCGGGGCATCCGGATGGGGCATTCCTAAGGAAGCCTCGAAAAAACAGAATCAGGAGGGATTGCGATGAAAAGAATCAGACGGTCATGCGTTGCCTTTCTTGGTGTGCTTCTTGTCATGGCCCTTTGCCAGGGTGCGTTTGCGGCGGGCGAAGGGGCGAAGCTCGCAGATTATTACCTGAAGAAGATCCCGGCGCCGGCGCCCGATCCCTCCCCGACACTGGACCAGGCCATGAGAATCCAGGCGGAATACAACGCAGCCCTCGCACCGGCCTTCGGAAAGGTGATCGGGTACAAGGCGGGGCTGACGAACCCGAATGTCCAGAAGGTCTTCGGCGTCTCTGCCCCGCTGCGCGGTACATTGATGGAAAAGATGATCCTGAAGTCGGGCGCGACCATCGAGGCCGCCTTCGGGGCGAGGCCCCTCTACGAGGGCGACCTGATCCTGCGCGTGGGGAGCGAATTCATCAACACGGCGGCCAGCCCCATGGAAGCCCTGAAGGCGATCGACGCGGCGATTCCCTTCATCGAGCTTCCCGACCTCGCCTATGCGAAGGACGTCAAAATCAACGGCCCCCTGCTCGCCGCCGTCAACGTGGCCGCGCGGTACGGTGTCGTCGGGAATGCGATTCCCATCCAGGCGACCCCCGAGTGGATGGAGCGGCTGAAGACCTTCAAGTGCCAGATCTACGACCAGAGCGGGAAGATGCTCGTGGAGGCCCCCGGCAGCAGCCTGCTGGACCACCCGATGAACGTGGTTCTCTGGCTCCGCGATTCCCTGAAGAAGGACGGCATCGCACTGAAGAAGGGCGACCTCCTGTCGCTCGGCACGATCACGAAGCTGACTCCGACGGCACCCGGAACGACCGTCCGGGCGCGCTACGTCGGCCTCGACCCGAAGGGGATCGCCGAGGTCACCGTGACCTTCAAGTGAGGGGGTGTCTTAGGATGAAATCAAGATGGATCATACCACTTGTGGCCTTCTGGCTCATACTGGCTGCATCCGCTGCACCGGCCGAGACGGTCAAGGGCATCTCCTCCGCCGATGTTTTCTTCTCGCCCCGGGGCGGCCTCTCCGCGGCGGTCATCAATGAGATCGACAAGGCCAGGTCCGAAATCATCCTGCATGCCCATTCCTTCCCCTCCTATGAGATCGCCAAGGCCCTGGCGGACGCCAGGCAACGGGGGGTCAAGGTCACGGCACTCCTGGATCGGAGCCAGAAGAGAGAAAAGGATACGACGGCCTTCGTACTGGAAAAAGCGGGCATCATGGTCTATATCGACAGCGATCACAATGTGGCCAACAACAACGTGATGCTTATCGACAGGGATACGGTGATCACCGGATCCTTCAATTTCACGAAAGAAGCGGAGGAGAAGAACGCCGAGAACATGCTTGTTGTCCGCTCCTCGAAACTGGCGGCGCTTTACCTGAACAACTTCGACCGGCACATGGCGCACTCGGTGATTTTCAAGCATTGACGGAGCTTCCGCTCCATTGTTCCTTGCATCGGCCCGGTTGGTGAGCCCTTCCGCCATTGCGGGCGGAATCCTCGTCGGCCGCGGCCGTGTTAGCCGGAGGCGGATCCATAACAATCAACGGGACGTCGACAATCACCCATGTCCAGGGAGTGGACCGGCAGTCGGGTGCACTCCCGGACAGGCACCGCGGACAGGATGAACGCCGGCCCGCGGCGACGGCGGACCCATCTCCGGAGACCGGGTACAGGAACCTTCCGATCCCGCGAAACGCCGCCCGGCAGGACCTGACCGGAGAGACGTTCAGGCCCCAGGATTTGCCTTCCATCGACCTCCGCGACGATTACGGGGGCAACTGGTTCTCCCGCGCCCGGGACACACGGACCGGTTACGTCCAAGTCCTTGGGAGCCGGCAGGAGAAGGGACTCTACATAGACATCCGGGTGTAGCGTTGAGACGATCTCCATTCTTCTTCCCTCCGGCCGACGGTTCATCACCCGCTGCCCAGGTCCCCCGCTCGGCCCTTCTGCTTCCCGTTCCACCGATTCTTCAAGAAGATTGACACGCCGGCCGAAATTTCGATATGGCCACATCCGGAACCGTATTCTTCCATCCGGGAGCCAGGGTGTTCTATGCTGAAATTTAAATTTCCCACCGGGATCCTGCCGACAACCCTGCGGGGACGCCTGTTCCTCGTCCTGGCGGTCGCCATCAGCATTCCCATCATCTCGACGGGCTATGTCCTGGAGCGAAAGGGCCGCCAGGCCCTGCTGGAGGAGAAAACAGCGAAGCTCTTCGGCATCACGAAAATCCTCGACAGCTACCTGGGGGAAGGGTTCGATACAATCCTGGAGGGATACCACGGCGACCCGAACGACCGGATGGCGCAGGTCCGTTTCCTGAACGAGCGCCTGCGGGATTTCACCGACCGGATCGCCGAGGCGAATCCGGGCGTCGGCGTCGGTTATTACGGGAAAGAGATCAACGCCGCCATCACCTACGGCCCCAGCCGGGAATACGGAAACAAGGTCGGCGAAATTCTTCCGGCGGATCACCCTGGGTGGCAGGTGATGGCCAAAGGGCTGCCCTCGGTCGAGACCGGACCGATGGCGCGCGGCCACATCATGAACGCCATGTGGCCCATCATCCGGAACGGGCAGGTGAAAGGCTACATCTGGGCCAACGAGTTCACAGCGGCCGTCGAGGAGCAGGCCCTGGCCATGGACCGGGCGGTCATCGTCGTGATGTCCTTCGGACTGGTCCTGAGCCTGGCCCTGAGCTTTCTGATGGCCCAGAGGCTCACTCGGGACGTGGGCATCATCAAGTTCGGCCTGAACCGGATGAAACTCGACCTGAGGAAGCCCGTCCGGTCCCTGAAAGGCGAGATGGGCGAGATCAGCGACGCCGTGAATGAGATGGCCCGGGCGCTGATCGACGCCCGTTCGCTGAACGAGAACATCCTCTGGAGCGTCGCCGAAGGAGTCATCACGGTGGACGTCAACGGCATCGTCACGTCCATCAATCCTGCCGGACAACAGATCATGGGCCTCAAGCCGGAAGAGGTGATCGGCCGCCCCTACGAATCGCTGCTCGATCTGACCGCCGATTTTACGAGCTATCTCCTCGACACGCTCCGGAACGGCAATGAGTACATCAGTGTGAACATCGACGTTCCGCTCCAGGACAGGACCGTTTGCGTGAGCACCAGCACCAGCCTCCTAAGGGACGGCCATGGCAGGGTCATCGGCGCCGTGGCGATCTTCAAGGACATCAGCGAGATGAAGCAGCTGCAGAAGCAGGTCCTGCGGGCCGACCGCCTGGCGGCCCTGGGAGAACTGATCGCGGGGATCGCACACGACATCCGGAATCCGTTGACGTCCATCCGGGGGTTCGTGCAGTACCTGCAGAAAAGCGGGGATCCGGAAGAGGTCAAGGAGTATGCCCCCCTCATCATCCGCCAGGTGGACGGG
This sequence comes from uncultured Syntrophaceae bacterium, assembly GCA_964641935.1. Lineage (GTDB taxonomy): Bacteria > Desulfobacterota > Syntrophia > Syntrophales > PHBD01 > PHBD01. The sequence goes on along the minus strand of CAZXMK010000062.1, from coordinate 1,963 downwards.
CTGAACCGGACCATCGGAGAGCTCCTCAGGTTCGCCAAGCCGGCACCCCCCCATTTCGAGCCCGTGCAGCTGAACGACCTGATCGGAGGGGAAATCATGCGCCTGGTCCGGAACCGGGCGGCGAAGCAGAGCATCGAGATCGATCTAAGGCTGGCTCAGGACCTTCCCATGATCCGGGCCGACGCGGAGCAGCTCAAGCAGGTCCTGCTGAACCTCTTGATCAACTCCGGCCAGGCCATGACGTCGGGAGGCAGGATCGTTATCCGGACCGGAGTGGAAACACCCGGGAAAGTGACCGTTTCCGTTGCCGATGACGCACCGATCATGCCCACCACCGCCACGCCCAGTTGCCGATGACGGATGCGGGATTCCACCGGAGCATATCGAGAAGATCTTCGATCCTTTTTTTTCGACGAAACCGGCAGGGACCGGCCTGGGTCTTGCAGTAGTCAATCGCATCATCCATGAGCACAACGGCACGATTGTGATGAAGAGCGAACCGGGGAAGGGGACGACCGTGACGATCCAGCTACCCGGAATGCTTGCTGATATTGGGGAGATACCGGAAGCATGAGCCGGATCCTGGTAGTCGATGACGATGAAAGCGTGCGCAGACTCCTGACCGTGGTCCTGGGAAAGGAGGGGTTCGACGTCACCTGCGCGGACAACGGCCGGACAGGGATCGAGGCGTTCCGCAAAACCTCGCCGGACATCGTCATCATGGACATCCGCATGCCCGAGATGGACGGCCTGCAGGCCCTGGAAGAGATCGGGAAATTGCGCAGGGGCGCCGCGGTGATCCTGATGACGGCCTACGCCGCCGTGGAGACGGCCGTGCAGGCGATGAAGCTGGGGGCCTTTGATTACGTCATCAAGCCCTTCGACATCGACGAGGTCCTGCTCCTGGTCGAGCGGGCGCTTCAAATGCGGCAGATGCGCAACGATATCAATCTGCTGCACAGAGAGCTCCTCCAGAGCTACCGCTTGGACCGCATCCTGACGGACAATGCCCGGATGAAGGAGCTCTGCCTGACGGTCACCCGAATCGCCGAGAGCAACGCCAGCGTGCTGATCACAGGGGAAAGCGGCTCCGGAAAAGAACTGGTCGCCTCGGCGGTCCACTACAACAGCAGGCGCCGGAGCGGGCCGTTCGTCAAGATCAACTGCGGGGCCATCCCCGAAGGGCTTCTGGAGAGCGAATTCTTCGGCCATGAAAAGGGGGCCTTCACCGGCGCCATCGCCCGCCGTCGGGGACGGTTCGAACAGGCCGGCGGCGGCACGATCTTCCTGGATGAAATTGCGGATATCAGCCCGAATCTGCAGGTGAAACTGCTGCGCGTGCTGCAGGAGCGGGAATTCGAGCGGATCGGCTCCAACGAGACCATCCGGGCGGACGTCCGCGTCATCGTCGCCACCAACCGGGACCTGGAAAGCATGGTCCGGGCCGGCTCGTTCCGGCAGGACCTGTACTACCGGGTCAACGTGGTGAGCCTGCACGTTCCGCCGCTCCGCGAGCGTCCCGAGGATGTCCGCCTCCTGGCGGACCATTTCCTGCAGCGCTTCGCATCCGAAAACAGCCGCGATATCGATGGATTTGACGAGGATGCCTACCGCGTCATGATCAACTATGCATGGCCCGGCAACGTGCGGGAACTGGCCAACGCCGTGGAGAGTGCCGTCATCATGAGCACCGGCGGCATGATCCTATCCGAGGATCTGCCGAGGCATGTCCTCGGAGGCGAGCGCAGAAACGCAGAGGCGGATGCAGATACCGCGGAGGAACTGTCCGAGGTCACGGCGACCCAGCGTCCGCTGAAGGAAATGGTCAAGGAATTCGAGCGGCAGGCAATTCTCCAGGCCCTCGAGCGCAACCGGGAAAACCGGGTCCGGACGGCCCGGGAACTGGGAATCAGCCGGCGGTCGCTTCTCTACAAGATCCAGGAATACGGCATCTGATCGCGCA
>CAZXMK010000061.1:0-12435 GCA_964641935.1 uncultured Syntrophaceae bacterium | reverse complement strand
TCTCCTGGTCGAGTCTCAGCTTATCACCCAGGTAGGTGGCCAGCATGGTATTTTTATAAGACTTTTTACAACTTCAAGTTGCCCATATTCTATTGCATAAAATAGAGAGCTATAACCCCTTTTGTCCGGTTCATTGACATTAGCCCCTGCATCAATGAGCTTTTGGACGGCCATGGAATCTCCTACTTTAGAGGCTTCAATCAGGGGGATTTTAGAAGCACAACCGAACATGACGAGAAGGGTCGTAACAGCCACAATGCTTTTAATTTTCATAACCGTCCCCAATTATCGGCAAGCAGTTAAGAGTAAGAAACCCCGCTCCTTCCTCGGAAACGGGGTCTCAGTCCTCAACCATGGCCACCTATGGTTAGTGGTTATTTCTTCTGCTTCTTCTCGTATTTCTTCAGGAGGTCGCGGATAGCCTCTTCCAACAAATCGTTGAGGGGCTTTTCCTGTTTGATTGCCAGGATCTTTATTTCCTTCTGGAGGTCGTTTTCAATGCTTGTTGAGAGGTTTTTTCGTGCCATGGGCTCAACATACTGATTTACCGACAGAAGGCAAGCCAAAAAAACAGCTAGCGTGAAATGATTATATCGTGATATCAAGATAACACGTTATCACGAACGCCTTCTCCGGGGCAAAGGAAATGACAAAAAACCAGCATACCCATGAGGATTCTCACAGTCGAAAGGCTGTGGGCGGCACCCCCTTTGCGCCGGGAGAAGATCCTCATGGGTTTTTCATTATGGAGGGACGGACTATGGCGAAGAAGGCAGAAGCGGAGGGGCGTGTTGCTGAAGCGTGCGCCGGGACTGAAATTGCACAGACAAGGGGTGCCACAATGAACGACGCAGCAAATGTTACCGAAAACCTGCATCACGCTGCGTGGAAGCTTCAGGGAATCGCAGGGCTATTCAAGGTGCGGGAGGAAGGCTCTATTGACGTAATCCTTAACGCGGCTGAAGCAGATGGCCTTTCAATGATCCTGAAGGACATATCTGAAGATATCTTTGTGAATGCGGACTTGATCACAGAGGCCAAACAACCAAGTTGAAAGGGGTAAAGACATGGGCAAGGCAGATAGGACCATAGTTATGGAGAAGGCCGCTGTGAACAACATTGAGACAGCGCTGTATCAGATTCACGGGCTGGCAGACCTTCTTGACGAGGCAGCACAGAATTTCACAGGCACCGTGATCAACGAAACATCAGACCCACTTTCAACCCTCGCAACGGTTATCAGGGAAAAGGCGGAATACTGCCTTGGCTTTATCCCCGATGATATTGAGCGATTCACGTGAAGGAGTGAAGGGACTTGAACCCTCAACCTCCGGGGCGACAGGATTTGAACCTGTGACATCCTGCTCCGGACAAAGCACAACGGAGGGATAAGGCTTCATAGAAACCCCACGGGATAGGCAACCGGAGCCGAAAAGGTGAACCCTACACCCTGCCCGTGGATTAACTGAGGGAGAAAGCGAGGGGCTTTCAAATGGCGACGATCAGGAAGAGAGGGAAGGGCTATCAGATTGATTATTTCGATCCGACCGGGAAGCGGGTCCGGCAGTCTTTCAAGAAGAAGAGGGACGCGGAGGCCGAACTTGGGAAGCGGGTCTCCCTGATAGCGGAAAAGCGTTATCTTGATGTCAAGAAGGACTGCACAACGACCTTCGAACAGCTTCTTTCCAAGTATGAACAGAACTTCAAGGTGCAGCGCGCCTACAAGTGGAAAGACCTGTGCATCCGGAGATTCAAGGAACACTTCGGGGTAGAGACGATCATTGACAAGATCCGCTACGTTGACCTTGAATCGTACCGCAACCAGTTGCGGCAGGACATCACACGGCGAGACAACGTCCGGGCGGATGCCAGCATCAACCGGGAACTCGCCTGCTTGCATCATATCTTTGCGAAGGCCGTAGAGTGGGAAATGATCGAGCGAAGCCCGTTTGATCGGGGAAAGACGCTTCTGGTCAAGGAGAACAACGCCCGCCTTCGGTATCTTTCACAGGAGGAGATTCAACGGCTCCTGAAGGCATCCCCGGAACACCTCCGGAACATCATTGTTTGCGCCTTGAATACCGGCATGAGGAAGGGGGAGATCCTGACCCTGAAATGGTCACAGGTGCGGGACGGCTTCATTTACCTGCGGCGAACGAAGACGGACGAGTCCCGGCAGGTGCCAATTTGTGACACGCTGGCGGCCCTCCTGAAGGACATCAAGGCAAAGCAGAAGCCGATATCCGGGGATGATCTTGTCTTTCGGTACAGCCGCACCATGCCGCCCAAGAAGAAGCTTTCAACGGGGGAGACGATCCGGCTTGCCTGGGACAACACCGGCAATCAGATCTTGGATATCAAGACAGCATTCCGGAAGGCTCTCAAGAAGGCGGGGATTGAAGACTTCCGATTTCACGACCTGAGACACACGGCGGCAAGTCACCTTGTAATGGCCGGTGCCAGCCTGAAAGACGTGCAGGAGATCCTCGGACACAAGACCATGACCATGACCCTCCGCTATGCCCATCTTTCCCAGGAACACAAAAAGAAAGCGGTCAATCTCCTGAATGGACTGACCGCTTTTTCTGGTATGTCACAAAATGTCACAAAGGCTGTTTTGGACCCCTCCGGGAAGGAGGCTGTCACTCTGTAAGCCATTGATTTTACGTGGAGCCGATGAGGAGAATTGAACTCCTGACCTGGCGATTACGAATCGCCTGCTCTACCAGCTGAGCTACATCGGCATGATGCACCTGAATGGCCTGAAACAGAGGACCGTCTTTACCCCAAGGATTGAGGCTTGTCAAGCCTTTCCCTTGACATTCAGAGGCGGTCTGGTATGCTCGCCGCATCTTTGCCGGAGGGAGGGCCATGAAGGGTAAACTCGGTAAGTTCCTCACTGTATCCCCCCTGACCATTACCATTGCCGTGACCTTCCTTGTGGTCGTCCTTTTCTTCTTCAACCCGCCCTTTCTCCATTTCATGGAGCTGAAGACCATGGACCTGCGCATGGTCTCCCGGGGGAAGATCCAGCCCGTGGGGGCGGTGGTCATCGCCGCGGTGGACGAGAAGAGCCTGGGCGAGCTGGGGCGCTGGCCCTGGCCGCGGACGACCATGGCCCGCCTCGTGGAAAAGCTCAAGAAGGACGGGGCCAAGGCGGTCGGCTTCGATATCGTCTTCGCCGAACCCGACGAGAACTCCAGCCTCCGGGCCCTGGGCGCCCTGGAAAAGGAGCTGAGGGGAGCGGCGAGTCCGGCCGTCATGAAGATTCTGGAGCGCAAGCGGTCCGGAGCCGATACAGATAAGGCCCTGGCGAAGGCCATCGAAAAGGTCGAGAACGTATCCCTGGGGTACTTCTTCCACCTTGCCCAGAAGGACGTGACCCATCTCACGGAGCAGGCGGCGGAAGAGAGACTGGATGTCATCGGCAATTCCCGGTACCAGATGGTTGAGGTCCGGGCCGGGGTCAAGCCCGACGAGTATGCATTCATTCACGCCTTCACGGCGGAGCCGAATCTCCCGGCCGTCTCGGAGGCCGGCCAGAACAGCGGTTATTTCAATGCCTTTCCCGACGCGGACGGCGTGATCCGCTGGTCGCCCCTGGTGATCAAAGCCGGGGAAAGCTTCTACAACCCCCTGTCCCTGGCCCTGCTGCAGCAGTATTTCGACTGGGAGCCCCTGGTTCTCCGGCTCGCCGACTTCGGCGTGGAAGGCATCCAGATCGGCGACATCCGGATTCCCACCGACGAGGCCGGGCGGGTCATGATCAATTACCTCGGCCCCGGGAAAACGTTTCCCCACTACTCGATCTCCGACATCCTGAGCGGACGGCTGGATCCCGACACATTCAAGGACAAGATCGTCATCGTCGGGGCGACGGCCATCGGCATCTACGATCTCCGGGTGACCCCCTTCAGCTCCGTCTATCCGGGGGTGGAGATCCATGCCACCGTCATCGACAACATCCTGAAGCGGAACTTCCTCCAGCGCACCGCCTGGACATCGCTGCTGGATTTCCTGAGCATCATCAGCCTCGGATGCCTCATCGGCCTGGTGCTGCCGCGGTTCAGCGCCGTCCGCGGCCTGCTCTTCAGCGCCGTCATCCTGGCGGGCTTCGTCGCCGTGAACACCCTGCTGTTCACCCGGATGAACCTCTGGCTGAATATGGTCTACCCGTTCATCGTGATCCTGGCCGTCTATGTCGCCGTCACGGTGTACCGCTACATCACGGAGGAGCGGGAGAAGCAGAAGATCCGCGGGGCCTTCCAGTATTACCTGACGGCCTCGGTCATCAACGAGATGCTGAAAGACCCCACCAAGCTGAAGCTCGGCGGGGACAAGAGGAACCTGAGCGTCCTGTTCTCGGACATCCGCGGGTTCACCACGATCTCGGAGAAGCTCTCGCCGGAAGAGCTGGTCCACCTGCTGAACGAGTACCTCACCGCCATGACGGACCTGGTGTTCAAGTACGACGGCCTCCTGGACAAGTACATGGGAGACGCCATCATGGCCGTCTGGGGAGCCCCGCTGGACCAGCCGGATCATGCCGAGAGGGCCTGCCGGACCGCCCTGGAGATGCTCGACGAACTCAAGAAGCTTCAGAACAAGTGGGAATCCGAAGGCCGGCCGCGGATGGACATCGGCGTGGGGATCAACACGGGGGACATGGTCGTCGGCAACATGGGCTCCCAGATGCGCTTCGACTATACCGTCATGGGAGACAGCGTGAACCTGGGCTCCCGGCTGGAGGGTATTAACAAGGAATACGGGACCAGCGTCGTCATCAGCGAGTTCACCCACGAGATCGTCAAGGACCGGTTCTTCTGCCGCGAGCTCGACTCCGTCCGGGTGAAGGGCAAGAAGCTGCCCGTCAGGATCTACGAGCTCCTGGGAGAACAGCGAGACGCCGAGCGCTTTGCGCGATGGTGCGGGATCTTCGAACAGGGGCTGGCCCGGTACAAGGAAGGCCGCTGGGACGAGGCGATCGCCCTGTTCCGCCAGGTCCTCAACATCAAGCATGGAGATCCGCCGTCTGAGCTCTACATCTCCCGCTGTGAGTCCCTCAAGGAGAACCCGCCGGAAGGCGAGTGGGACGGCGTCTTCACCATGACGAGAAAGTGAACGGCGCGGCGGGGCAACGACCGACCGCGCGGATTTTCTTCCGGTCCTCCCGGCGGGGCGCTGCGCGGAGCCGTCCCGTCCCTCCCGTTGTCGAAGAAAGCGGAAAACCCTTCAACAGAAACGCGGATCCTAACCGGTCATGGAACAACAGAAATACAGAAGCTGGGTCGAGGTCGATCTCGACAGCTTCTCCCGAAACTGGGAGGAGCTGAAGCGGCTGGTCGGCCCGGGCGTCCGGATCATGCAGGTCGTCAAGGCCGACGCTTACGGCCACGGAGCCCTGGAGCTCTCCAGCGTCGCCCTCCGGAACGGCGCCTGGGCCCTGGGGGTGGCCAACGCCGATGAGGGCGTCCAGCTCCGCGCCAGCGGGATCGTCGCCCCGATCGTCATCCTCAGCCCGTCCCCGGACTCCGAGATCGGGCAGATCGTCAAGTACGGTCTCACGCCGTCGGTGTCCGAGGTCTCTTTCGCCAGGGAACTTCAGAAGAGCGCCCGGAAGGCGGGCATCCGCGTCCCCGTCCACATCGAGGTGGACACGGGCATGGGCCGGGGCGGGACGATCCACTACGAGGCCTTCGACCTGATCCGGGCGGTTCTGGACATGCCGAACCTCGACCTGGAGGGAATCTTCACCCACCTTTCCTCCAGCGAGGTCCTGGTGGACTACAACAACCGCCAGTGGACCCATTTCCGGAACCTCCTGGCGAAGCTGGATGAAAACCGGATCCGGATCCCCCTGAAGCACATGTCCAACAGCGGGGCCGTCCTCAACTTCCCCGAGTACAATCTCGACCTGGTCCGTCCGGGCATCATGACGTACGGCATCTACCCGGGTCCGGCGACGCGGGACAGGGCGGACCTGGCACCCGTCATGAGCTTCAAGACGCGGGTCGTCCTCCTGAAGGAGTTCCCGGAGGGGTACAGCATCGGCTACAACCGCACCTACATCACCTACCGGCCCACCCGCATCGCCACGATCCCCGTGGGCTACGGCGACGGGTACGGGATCCTGCTGTCGAACTCCGGCGAGGTCCTGGTCCGGGGCCGGAAGGCGCCCATCGTCGGCCGCATCTCCATGGACATGTGCACCATCGACGTCAGCCACATTCCGGACTGCGCAATCGGCGACGAGGTGGTCCTCATGGGCCGCCAGGGCGACGGGTACATCTCCGCCAACGAGATCGCCGCCCGGACGAACACCATCAGCTACGACGTCCTGTGCGCCCTGGGCAAGCGGGCTCCCCGGATCTTCCTCCAGAAGGGGAGGGCCGACGCGGTGGAGCCGCGCCTCCGGAGGATCTACATTCCCGGGGAGGAGAAGTCCGTGGCCCGCATCGACAGCATCATCCGCCACTGCTTCCAGACGAGGGCCCGGAGCGAGGAGATGGGGGACGCCATCTTCTCGGAGATGTTCGAGACCCTCTTCGGGAAGGAGGACCGGCAACTGGAGCTCCGGGACCGCTTCCGCTACGATATCGAGATCTCCGAGGCCTCCCCGCAGAACGGGAAGCGGAAGAAGGGCGAGTACTTCCGGGTCCTGACCCGGGTGGAGTACACGAAGGCCCTCCGGGAGCCCGTCTTCATGATCGGCTGCGCCATGACGAACGCGCAGCTCGAGGCCCTCTTCGAGGATAAGCGCTGCGAGTACCGGTGGCTCCTGAACCTGGGAGACGAGGCGGTGACGGAGCGCGACTTCCGCGTCGAGCGGGTCACCATCGACGGGGATGACATCCCCATCCTCCGGTCCGAGAACACCGAACGCGGCTACGAGGTCTGGTGCGGCGGCGACCTCCTGAAGAAGAAGCTCAACCGGCCGGTCCGCTTCGCCTTCGAGATCGTCACCAAGAAATCCAAGGAAAACAACCTGTTTTCCGTGTATGTGGTCTACCCCACCCGGGGCCTGGAAATCTCCTTCAAATACGAGAAGGCCAACCTCCGCCGCGTCCGGGAAGTGAGCTATTTCGCGGGCAAGCACCCGTACCCGCGGGTCGCCCGAGAGCAGGGCCGATGCACCACACTGACCATCGCCGACGACGAGTGGATCTTCCCCAACAGCGGCGTCACCTTCATCTGGGATACCTGAAAGAAAGGGCCGGCCCCGGCCGGGGCGGCGAAACCGAAAGACGAATGGAAAAATTGAAGATCGGCATCATCATGGGGGGACTCTCCTCGGAGAAGGAGGTCTCCCTCAACAGCGGGCGAAACGTTCACGACAACCTCGATCCCGAGTTCTATGAAGCGGTTCCCCTGTTCATGGACGAGCGGGGCCGTCTGTGGGTCCTCCCCTGGCAACTCATCCCGCAGAACACCACCGTCGACATCACCGAACAGCTCGAGCGGCAGGCGCGCCCCGTCACTTATGAAGATCTCCGCAATGAGATCGACTTCGCCTTCATCTCCCTCCATGGTAAATACGGAGACGACGGGTGCATCCAGGGGCTCCTGGAGCTGCTCCGGATCCCATACACGGGGCCGGGCGTCCTGGCGTCGGCCCTGGGCATGGACAAGCACATCCAGCAGATGGTCCTCCGGGAGGCCGGGCTGGACGTCCCGCGGAGCCTGGTGATCCGCCGGGCCGAGTGGGAAGAGGACCGGGAAGGCGTCATCCGTCGCCTCCGGGATGCCGTTCCGTGGCCCTGCGTCACCAAGCCGACCCGCGAGGGGTCCAGCATCGGCGTCACCATCGTCCGGGACGAGGCCTCCCTCGATGCGGGCATGACCGAGGCCCTGCGGTGGGACAATGCAGTCCTGGTCGAGGAATTCCTGGAGGGCGTCGAGTTCTCCTCCATCGTCCTCGAGGACGACGGTGTCGCCGAACCCCTGGGGCTGACGGAGATCCACCCCCAGAGCGAGTTCTACACCTACGACGACAAGTACATGCCGGGGCGCTGCCGCAAGTTCACCCCGCCCAAGACCATCCCCCCGGAGGTCGTGAAGAGGATCCTGGAGGAGGTGCTCAAGGCCTTTCACGCGCTGGGCTTCCGGTCCTACGGCCGGATCGACGGCTTTTATACGGCCGACGGCCGGGTTCTCGTCACCGATCCCAACTCATCCTCGGGCATGGCGCCCTCGTCCTTCTTCTTCGAGCAGGCCGCCAGCGCGGGGATGCTTCCCTCCATGATCATCTCGCGGCTCATCGAGAACGCCCGGAAGATCCACCGGGAGAAGCGGGGTCCCCTGTGAAAGGGGGCGCGCGGAGGGGCAGGCCATGACCGTCCCCGGCAACCTGGCCGCCATGACGACTCGGATCTTCCTGGACGTCCGCCCCCGGGTCCACCACCACCTGCAGGCCTGGACCGCCCGGGCCGGGGCCATCCCGGACCCGGAACTGCGCCGGCAGGCGCTCCTGAGCATCGGGACCAAGTCGTTCCACTGCGAGGGGGGAGGCATCTATGCCCTCCTGGCGGGGGATGCCTTCGAGGATGCCGTCCGGTTCATCGTGGCCTACCAGACGATCAGCGACTATCTCGACAACCTCTGCGACCGCAGCACATCGCAGGATCCGGAAGACTTCCGGGCCCTCCACGAGTCCATGCCGCAGGCCCTTGCTCCAGAATCGGACCGGACCGAATGGTACCGCCTCCACGGGGAGCGGGACGACGGCGGATACCTGGCGGACCTCGTGGAGACGTGCCGGAACGCACTCCGGCGGGTTCCCTCCTACGGGGCCGTCGCGCCCGCGCTGCTTCGGCTGTCGGGACTGTACGGCAACCTCCAGGTCCACAAGCACGTCCGCCTGGAGGAGCGTCTCCCGCGGCTCCTGGCCTGGTTCGAGGCGAATCGGAACGGGGTTCCTGAGTTGCGCTGGTACGAGTTTGCCGCCGCCACGGGTTCGACCCTGGGGATCTTCTGCCTCGTCTCGTCGGCCTTCCGGGAAGGGTTTTCGGAGGCGGAGGCCGGACGGGTGGAAAAGGCCCTTTTCCCTTGGGTCCAGGCCCTGCACATCCTCCTGGACTACCTGGTGGACCAGGAGGAGGACCGCCAGGGAGGCGACCTGAACTTCTGCACCTATTATCCCGGCGAGGAGGATCTCCTGGAGCGCCTGTCGTGGCTCTTCGGCCGTGCGGAGGAAGCGGTCCGCGGGCTCCCCGAGGCCCCCTTCCACCGCATGATCATCCGGGGGCTCCTGGGGATCTACCTGGCGGACCGCAAGGTGGACCGGCAGGCGCGGGTCCGGCGGATGGCCCGGAAACTGGTCGGGATGGGCGGCCCGGCGGCGCTCTTTTTCTTCCTCCACTGCTGGGCGTACCGGCGCTTCCGGGAACGGTGAGGAGGGGCCGCCGTGATCCGTTATATCGCCAAGAGGCTCCTCTTCATGATCCCGCTCCTCCTGGGGATCACTGTCATCTGCTTCACGGTGATGCACCTGGCCCCGGGGTCCCCGACGGACCTGGAGACCCAGATGAACCCCCGGGCCTCCGCGGAGGCCAAGGCCCGCCTGATGGCCCTCTACGACCTGGACAAGCCCCTCCACGTCCAGTACTGGCTGTGGCTCAAGAAGATCGCTGTTCTGGACCTGGGAACGTCCTTCTCCCAGGACCGCCGGCCCGTGGACCGGAAGATCCTCGAGCGCCTGCCCATCACGATCCTCCTGAACGTGCTCTCCATGGGCCTGATCCTGGCGGTGGCCATCCCCCTCGGGGTCCTCTCGGCGGTCCGCCAGGACTCCTGGTTCGACCGCCTGGCCGGAGTCTTCGTCTTCATCGGGTTCGCCGTGCCCACCTTCTGGCTGGCCCTGCTCCTGATGATCCTCTTCGGCGTCGAGCTGGGGTGGCTCCCCATCTCGGGGATCCGCTCCCTCAACTATGAATACCTGCCCCCCGGCGCGGCCGTCTGGGATCTCCTGAAGCACCTGATCCTGCCGGTGGGGCTGTCGGCCTTCGGCGGGCTGGCGGGACTCTCCCGGTACATGCGCTCCAACATGCTGGAAGTCATCCGCCAGGACTACATCCTGACGGCCCGGGCAAAAGGGCTTCGGGAGCGGACGGTGATCTACAGGCACGCCCTCCGGAACGCCCTGCTCCCGGTCATCACGATCCTGGGGCTGTCGGTTCCGGGCCTGATCGGCGGGAGCGTCATCTTCGAGACCATCTTTGCGATCCCCGGCATGGGGCAGCTCTTCTACATGTCGGTGATGGCCCGGGATTACCCCGTCGTGATGGGGATCCTCCTGATCGGGGCGGTCCTGACCCTCCTGGGGAACCTGCTGGCGGACGTGTCCTACGCCCTGGCGGATCCCCGGATCCGGGTCTCCTGAGGAGGAGCGGCATGGCGGGAGACTTCTGGCAGCGATTCCGGAAAAACAGGCTGGCCGTGGCGGGGCTCACGGTGGTGGTCCTCCTGTTCGCCGTGTCGTTTCTGGCGCCGTGGATCTCGCCCTACGACGCGGGGGCAATCGATCTCCAGAGCATCCTCCAGCCGCCGTCGGGCAAGCACCCCTTCGGGACGGACCCTCTCGGCCGGGACGTCCTGAGCCGGATGATCTGGGGGGCCGGGATCTCCCTGAAGGTGGGGTTCGTGGCCACGGGGATCGCCATCGTGCTGGGAACCATCCTCGGGGCCCTGGCGGGGTACTACGGGAGGTGGGTGGACGCGCTGATCATGCGCTTCGTCGACATCATGCTTTGCTTCCCCACGTTCTTCCTGATCCTGGCGGTGATCGCCTTCCTGGAGCCGTCCATCTGGAACATCATGATCATCATCGGCGCCACCGGCTGGATGGGGATCACCCGGCTCGTCCGGGCGGACTTCATCTCGCTCAAGGAGCGGGACTTCGTCCAGGCGGCCCGGGCCATCGGCGCCTCCGACACGAGGATCATCTTCCGACACCTCCTGCCGAACGCCATGGCCTCCATCCTCGTGGCGGCCACACTGGGGGTGGCCGGGGCGATCCTGACCGAATCGGCCCTCAGCTTCCTGGGGATCGGCGTCCAGCCGCCCACGCCGAGCTGGGGCAACATGCTCACCGCCGGAAAGGACAACATCGACATCGCCTGGTGGCTGTCCCTCTATCCGGGGCTGGCCATCCTGGTGACGGTCCTGGGATACAACCTGCTGGGGGAGGGGATCCGGGACGCCCTGGACCCACGGCTGCGGCGCTGATCCATTTTGGGGCTGACGCGGATCGAGATGGAATGAAAAAGCCGGCCGGGGTTTATGCACCCGGCCGGCTTTTTCGTATCGATTGCTTCGTGATCTCGGGAAGCCGCGTCCGAAAAGGTCAGGGCATCTCCCAGTCGCTGTCGGGGGACGCGAAGTCCTTCAACTGGTCCCGCCGTTTCTTGTGCTGGAGCTTCTTGAGGGCCTTCGCCTCGATCTGGCGGATCCGCTCGCGGGTGACGCCCATCATCTCCCCGACTTCCTCCAGGGTAAAAGGTCCATAGTTGCAGGCGACCCAGGTGCAGTTGAGGAAATTCTCGTTCGAGAGGCGCCACTCGCAGGTCATTTCGGTGCAAGGCTCGGAAATCAGATGTCCTTTCTTCTTGCAGCGATACATGTTTTTCACGGGGGGGTCTCCTTGCTTGGAAAGTTCGCCTAACCTAAACACCCCGCAGGGGATTGTCAACTGGGAAAGGCATTTCCCGGGACGGCGGCGTCCGGGTAACATCCGGTCATGTCGACGAAAAATCTTGCTGAGGGGAATCATCGGCCGAAAACACGGCCGAACGGTGGGGGGTCTTCGGAGATTCGTCCTTTCGTTCGGAAGGAATGCCGGAGATGATTCAGAACCTGCCGTCGATTCGAATGGATGCGACAAGTACGGTCCGGCAGGCATGAACGGCCGGAAGGTCTTCACGATCCGGAGAAATGCGGAAGAGAGCGGACTGTTTCCCGAAATCAACCGTCAACGGATCGTCCACTTCTTTCAACCCGGGTCAGATCTTCTCCATGATGAGTTTTGTGACACCTTTCTGGACGAAGCCGAGCTGTCTGGCCATCGCATAGGAGACATCGACATCCCGGCCTTTGATGTAGGGTCCACGGTCGTTGATGACTCCTTCGGCGACTTTGCCGTTGTCAGGATTGGATAACCGTACTTTCGTTCCCATGGGCAGTGTTTTATGAGCCAGGGTGTTTTTATGCATGTCGAAACGTTGTCCACTGGCCGTTTTCTTGTTGTGATGCTCCGCCCCATACCAGCTGGCAGTCACTTCCCCGCCGGCTTCGGGTTGGGAAGGCTGGACCGTCCGGGTTGCCTGGACGGCTTGGCTTGCCTGGGCGGCCTGGGGTGCCTGGACGGCCTGGGATGAAGATGGACTGATGATCAGTTTCTGGCCGATCCGAATCATGTCCGGATTGGACAGACGGTTATCC
>CAZXMK010000060.1:0-12485 GCA_964641935.1 uncultured Syntrophaceae bacterium | reverse complement strand
GCCCCGCTTCAAGGACGCCGGGATGAAGGTCGTTCATGTCACCGCCACGCCGGAGCTGGCGGTCAAGTGCGAGGAGGCGGGAGTCGACGCGGTGGTGGTGGAGGGGTTCGAGGCGGGGGGACACAACGGACGGGACGAGCTGACCACGATGGTCCTGGTGCCGCAGGCCGCCGCGGCCGTCCGGATACCCGTCATCGCCGCCGGAGGCATCTACGACGGCCGGGGCATGGCGGCGGCACTGGCCCTGGGGGCTGAAGGCGTGCAGATCGGGACCCGCCTGGCCGCCACAATCGAGTCGAGCGCCCACGAGAACTTCAAGCGGGCCATGGTGGACTCCTCCCCCACGGGCACGTTCCTCGTCCTCAAGAAGCTCATCCCCGCCCGGGTCATCGTGAACGAGTGGACCCGGCGGGTCCTCGACGCGGAGGCCCGCGGCGCCGGCGAGCAGGAGCTGCTCGATCTCATCGGGGAGAAGCGGACGAAACTCGGGATGTTCGACGGGGACCTTGTCGAGGGGGAACTGCAGATCGGCCAGGCTGTCGGCGCCGTCCGGGAGATCCTCCCCGCTGGGGACGTCATCCGGTGGATCTCCCGCGGCTGCGAGGAGACGCTGGCTCGGCTGGCAAGGCTGACCTGAAAAAAACGGACCTATTTTTTCCGAGCGGCCGCCGCCTCGTTTGCCAGCCACTCGACGGCTTCGAGGTATCGGTCCATGCCCTGGTAGAAGATGTCGTTGTGGTTGGCCCCTTCGATGGTCAGCATCCGCTTGATCTCCGCCGGGGAGGCGTCATAGAGGGCCTGCCCCTCCCGGTGGGCGATGATGTGGTCGAACTCGGCGTGGATCACCAGGGTCGGCCTTTTGAACATCCCGATCTTCCTTAGATTCTCCGGTCCGTCTTCCTCCGAGAGCCCGAAAAATTCCAGGCGGAATCCCATGAGGGACAGCAGTGGCCCGATCCAGGCGAAGCCGCTCTCGATGATGAGGCCGTCGATCTCGTCGGGGTGGCCGGAGGCCAACTCCAGGGCGGAGGCGCTGCCGAGAGAGCGTCCCATGACGACGAGAGGCCCCGTGTGGTCGTTCCGCTGCATCCATTCACGGGCAAACGCAAGGACCGAGTGGCAGTCCGCCATCATCGACGCCAGCGACGGGGTTCCGGTGGAGCGGCCGTATCCCCGGTAGTCCACGGCGAGCAGGTTCATGCCCCTCCGGGTGAACAGGGGCGCCATGTCGTCGTAGTCCGCCACGATCTCGCCGTTGCCGTGGAAGAACAGAAGATTCGGTCCCTCTTTCCGGCTCGGGTGAAACCGGCCTCCCACAACATCGCCCCCTCCCACGGGAATGAGAACGGGCTCGAAGGCGCCCCGGTCGGGATAACCCCACTCCGGTCGCGGGTAGAACAGGACGCGCAGGATCTCCGGGCGGTCCAGGGCCTCGTACGATTTCCCTCCGGGCATGTTCATTCGTTCCCCATGTCCTTTCTGATGACCGATCGGTAGAATTTCAGCAGGTAGTCGAGGCCGGACCAGACGGTCAGGACCAGGGCCAGGTAGACCAGGACCGTCCCGACCAGGTGCGCGTCCGCTCCCAGGAAGGGGTAATGGATGATGAGGGCCGTCACGGCAAAGGCCTGGCAGACGGTCTTCTGCTTCCCCAGGGGGCTGGCCGCGATCACAATCCCGTCGGCCGAAGAGATGGAGCGGACCCCGTCGACGACGAAGTCGCGGATCACGATGATCGCCGCCACCCAGGCGGGAATGCGGCCGATGGGGATCATCAGGATCATGGCCGTGTTCACCACGAGCTTGTCGGCGATGGGATCCAGGAACTTCCCCATGGTGGTGACGATCCCGTACCGGCGGGCAACCCAGCCGTCGAGCATGTCCGTGAAGGACGCGATGACGAAAAGCCCGGCGATCACGAGGCTCCACGTCTCCCCGGGCGACAGCAGGAGGAAGAAGAGGACCGGAACCACGGCGATGCGAAGCATCGTCAGCGTGTTCGGAAGGTTGAAGATCTTCCGCTCCGCCGGGGAGAGGGGCAGTCGGTCGAACCATTGCTTGAGGACGTCGATCAGCATGAGCGGTATGCACGCGTTGGCGCGCCGGTTTCGACAGGCTGTTGAATCTGCGTTTTCCTTACTCCATTCCCTTGTTCCGGATCGTCACGGGGGCCGTTACTTCCCGGGAACCTTCTTCCAGTCTTCCAGGAAGGCGTCGATCCCGCGGTCCGTCAGGGGATGGCGTGCCAGCTGGGCGATGACCTTGAAGGGGATCGTCGCGATGTCCGCGCCCATCAGGGCCGCCTCCAGCACGTGCATGGGGTGGCGGACGCTGGCCACGATGACCTCCGTCTCGTATCCGTAATTGCCGTAGATCGTGAGGATCTGCTCCACCAGTTCCATGCCCCGGGTGGAGACGTCGTCCAGGCGGCCGACGAAGGGGCTCACGTAGGCGGCGCCGGCCTTGGCCGCCATCAGGGCCTGAAGCGGGGAGAAGATGAGCGTCTGGTTGACGTCGATCCCCTCGCCGGCGAAAATCTTTGTCGCCTTCAGTCCTTCCGTCGTCATGGGAACCTTGATGACGACGTTCTTGCCCAGCTTCGCCAGCTTCCGGCCTTCCTTGACCATGCCCGGCGCGTCCAGGCTGACCACCTCGAGGCTGACGGGGCCGTCGACGATCTCCAGGATCTCCTTGACGACGTCCTGGAATTTCCGTTTCTCCTTCGCCACCAGGCTCGGGTTCGTGGTGACCCCGTCCACCATTCCGAGGCTGAGCCCTTCCCGGATCTCCTGGATGTTCGCCGTATCGATGAAAAATTTCATTCCTTCTTCTCTCCTTCGAATTCGCTGCGGTATTTTTCGAGGCACTCCTCGCTGCAGAAGTACACTTCCTTTTCGCCGAACCGGGCCATCCGCGCCTGGCTCGCCGGCAGGTAGGTGTGGCAGACGGGATCCTCCACCAGGTCCTCCCGCGGCGATCCGTTTCCTTCCCGGGGCAGGGGCTTCACGACCTTCCCCCCGGGCAGGAAAATCCAGCGGAACAGCCGGTAGAGAAGGTACAGGATCAGGAGAATGATCGCCAGCCGTATCAGTCCGAACATGCCCTTCACTCCTCCAGTGGAAGGACCCGGAGCGGGTCTTCCAGTCTTGCCATGAGCCCCGCCACGGAAACGCCGAAAGCGGGATGGATCGCCCAGGGGGCGATCTCGTGGAGCGGCACCAGGACGAACCGCCGCCGGTGCATCTCCGGGTGGGGGATGACGAGGTCCCCCTCTTCGACCACCTCCTGGCCGTAGAGGAGGATGTCCAGGTCGATCCTGCGGGGCCCCCAGCGGGGACCCGGCACCCGCCCCATGGCCGCCTCGATCTCCTTGAGCCTGCCCAGGAGCTCTCTCGGCGGCAGGACGGTGCGCATCTCCGCCGCGGTGTTCACGAACCAGGGCTGGTCCGACAGTCCCGCCGGCTCCGATTTGAAGAACGGCGCCCGGCGTACAGACCCGACGCCGTCCGTCTCCGACAGGCGGCGGAGGGCCTCCCGGCAGCGCTCCAGGGGACCGTCCAGGTTGGACCCGATCCCGATGAAGCAGAGGACGCCGGAAACGGCGTGTTCCCCTCCCTGCATCGGATTTCCCTCAGGAGCGCAGCCCCAGCACGTCCTGCATGTCGTAGAGGCCCTTGGGCCGGTCGATGATCCACCTGGCCGCGCGGACGGCGCCCCGGGCGAAGTTGTCGCGGCTGTGGGCGCGGTGAATCAGCTCCAGCCTCTCGCCGCCGGTGACGAACATCACCGTGTGCTCCCCGACGATGTCTCCGCCCCGGAGGGTCTGGATGCCGATCTCCTTTTTCGTACGCTCTCCGATCAGCCCCTTCCGCTCGTAGACGCCCACCTGGTCCAGGTCGCGGCCCAGCCGGGCGGCGATGACCTGGGCCATCTTCATGGCCGTCCCGCTGGGGGCGTCCTTCTTCAGGTTGTGGTGGGACTCGACGATCTCTACATCGTAGTCGTCCCCGAGGATCCCCGCCACGAGGTCCAGGACCTTGAACAGGACGTTCACCCCGACGCTCATGTTCGGCGCCAGGACGCAACGGACGTCTTTCGCGATTTCCCGGACCCTGTCCATCGAGGCGGCGGGAATCCCCGTCGTGCCGATGACGATGGCCTTCCCCAGGTCCCGGGCGATCTCCAGGTGGCGGAGCGACGCCTCGTGGTGGGTGAAGTCGATGACCACGTCCGCGCCGGCCAGGGCGGCGGCCAGGTCGTCGCCGACCCGGATTCCCCGGATCGCCAGGCCCAGGCATTCGCCGATGTCCCGGCCCTGCCAGGGGTGGTCCTTCCGCTCCACGGCGCCGGACAGTTCAATCCCTTCCGCGGCCTGGATCATGTTGATGATCCGGCCCCCCATCTTTCCGCCTGCGCCGGTGACGACGGCTTTCACCATGGCCCTTCCTCCTTACTTGATGAGCCCGTAGCTCTGCATGACCTTCCGGAGCTTCTCGCGGCTGCCGTCGGAGAGCTTCCAGAGGGGCAGCCGGACTTCATCGGAGATCATGCCCATCATGGCGAGGGCCGCCTTGGCGGGCGTCGGGTTCGTCTCGATGAAGAGGGCGTCGATGAGCGGCGCCATCTTGTGATGCAGCTCCTGCGCCTTCTTGAGATCGCCCGCGAAGAATGCGTCCACCAGGCCCGCCATGTCCGCCGGGGCGACATTCGAAATGACCGAAATGATCCCCTGTCCACCCACTGCCATGAGCGGCAGGGTGAACCCGTCGTCCCCGGAGAGGACCGTGAAGTCCTTTCCGCACAGGCCGATGATGTCGCTCATCTGCTTGATCAGCCCCGAGGCCTCCTTGACGCCCACGATGTTGGGGATCTTCGCCAGGCGGGCCAGCGTGTCCGGGGTCAGGTTGACGCCGGTGCGGCTGGGGATGTTGTAGACGATGATGGGGATCGGAACGGCCTCCGCCACCGCCTTGTAGTGCTGGTACAGGCCCTCCTGGGTCGGCCGGTTGTAGTAGGGGCAGACCATCAGGGCCCCGTCGGCACCCACCTCATGGGCGTGGCGCGTCATCCGGATCGCCTCCTCGGTGCTGTTGGAGCCCGTTCCGGCGATGACGGGAACCCGCTTTTTCACCGCGTCCACGCAGATGTCGATGACCCGGTCATGCTCCTCGTGGGACAGGGTGGACGACTCTCCCGTAGTCCCGCAGGGCACGATGCCGTCCGTGCCGTTGGCGATCTGGAACTCGATGAGGTTCCGGTACGCCTCCTCATCCACCTTCCCGTCCCGGAAGGGGGTCACGATGGCAACGATTGCTCCCTTGAACATAGATTCCTCCTCCATCATTCATTCTTGATGTGTTCTTTTTTATTCTCCCGATTCCGACAGAAATGCCGGTATCCGCTCCCCCCGCACGAGGTCCCGGTAGGTCTCCCGTCGGCGGATCACGGAGAACTGACTTCCGTCCACGAGAACCTCTGCCGCCCGGGGCCGCGAATTGTAGTTCGACGACATCGTGAACCCGTAGGCCCCGGCGCTCATGACGGCCATCAGCTCGTTCCGCTCGAACAGCGGCAGCTCCCTGCCCTTCGCCAGGTAGTCCCCGGACTCGCAGATGGGCCCGACCACGTCCGCCGTCACGGTCTCGCGGCGGCTTTTCAGCACCGGCTGGATCCCGTGGTATGACGAATACAGGCTGGGCCGGATCAGGTCGTTCATCCCCGCATCCACCACAATGAACCGCTTGTCTTCGTTCGTTTTGGTGTACAGGACCTTCGTCAGCAGGATTCCTGCGTTTCCCACGATCACGCGGCCCGGTTCGAAAATGAAGGTGACGTCCAGGTCTTTCGCGGCCTTCATGACGGCCCGGGCGTACTCCGACGGGTGGGGCGGCTCCTCCTCCCGGTAGGTGATCCCCAGCCCCCCGCCCAGGTCCAGGTAGCGGATCCGGATGCCATCCTTCCTCAGGAGACTCACCAGACGCCTCAAACGCTTCAGGGCGTCCACGAAGGGAGAGATCTTCGTGAGCTGCGATCCGATGTGGCAGCTGATCCCCTGGATTTCCACGCTGGGCAGGCTCCGGGCCTGCCGATACGCCTGGAGCGACCGCTCCACGTTGATGCCGAACTTGTTCTCCTTGAGGCCCGTGGAGATGTACGGATGCGTCTGGGGATCCACGTCGGGATTTACCCGCAAGGCGATGGGCGCTTTCTTTCCCAGGCGCGCGGCACAGGCGTCGATGACCTCGAGCTCCTGGAGAGACTCGACGTTGAACAGGAGGATTCCCGTCTCCAGGGCGAACTCGATCTCGTCGACCCGTTTTCCGACACCGGAATAGACGATCTTGCAGGGGTCCACGCCGGCCTGCAGGGCCCGGTAAAGCTCCCCGCCCGAGACGATGTCCACACCTCCGCCCTCGCGGGCGAAGAGCCGGAGAATCGCCGTATTGGAGTTCGACTTCGCGGAAAAACAGACCAGGTGGTCGATCTTCTCGAAGGACCGGTCGAAGACCGTAAAGTGCCGCTCCAGGGTGCTGCGGCTGTAGACGTACGTCGGTGTTCCCGCTTTCCGCGCGACGGCCTTCAGGGGGACGTCCTCGCACCACAACTCGTTGTTCCGGTAGTGGAAATCGTTCATGGCTCCCGAATATTGGCGGCTGGCCCGCCCTGTTTAGAATTTGATTTCTGCAGGCAGCGACGGATCACTGCACGCTCCCCTGTTGTTGCACAGGACAATACGGTACATGTACAGCCGTCCGCTCCGGACATCGCGGTCCACGTAAGCCAACGCACGATTCCCCGTCCGTACAAGCCGCGGATCCCCGGGCTGAAGATCCACCAGGATCAGGAAATCCCGGGGGCAATCGGGGCACCGATCCAGCACCGTCTGGAACTCGCTGCGCTGGATGACGACCCGGCGGATGTCCCGTTCCCTTTCCGGCAGGAGCCAGGAAACGCGGATGCTCTCCGCGTCCTTCCCGATGCGGAGATCGTGGGCCGCCGCCGGCAACACCAGATCCGGCGGAAGGGGATCGCCCTTCTTTCCGCACCCGGTCCAGGCCGCCGCGATCATGAACGACAGGACCAGGATCACCAGCTTCTCAACGCTTCGTCCGCGCACGCCGCCTCCCGATCTCCCGGAGCCTCTGCCGGACCGCTTTTCCGGAAGTCCCGCCGGGGATGTCCCGGGCGCCGACGGAACGGCGGACCGTAACCGCCTCGTGGACATCCTCCCGAAAGTCCTTGTGAAAGGCCCGGTACTCCTCCAGCGTCAGCCCCTCCAGGGTCTTACCCTGCTCCAGGCAGAAGGCGACGATCCGGCCGGCGATTCCATGAGCCTCCCGAAAGGGAACCCCCGCCTTGACGAGGTATTCCGCCACGTCTGTCGCCGTCGAGAATCCGCCCGCTGCGGCCTTCTCCATCCTGTCCCGCAGGAAGGTAACCTGCCCCAGCATCCGGGTGAAAACCGACAGGCTCGCCCGGACGGTGTCCACCGCGTCGAACACCGGCTCCTTGTCCTCCTGGAGGTCCCGGTTGTAGGTCATCGGCAGCCCCTTGAGCACGGTCAGGAGGGCCACCAGGTGGCCGTAGATCCGGCCCGTCTTTCCCCGGACGAGTTCCGCCACGTCGGGGTTCTTCTTCTGGGGCATCAGGCTGCTGCCGGTGGTGAAGGCATCGGAGATCTCGATGAACCGGAACTCCTCCGTGGACCACAGGATCAGGTCCTCGCAGAACCGGCTCAGGTGCATCATGAGCAGGGCACAGTCGAAGAGGAACTCCGCCGCGAAGTCCCGGTCCGAAACGGCGTCCAGGCTGTTCCGGGTCATCTCCGGGAATTCCAGGAGCTCCGCCGTGACGCGCCGGTCGATGGGGATCCCCGTCCCGGCCAGGGCGCCCGCCCCGAGGGGCATCACGTTGACCCGGCCCCGGCACTCCCGGAACCGGCTCTCGTCCCGGTCCAGCATCTCCCGGTATGCCAGGAGGTAATGCGACAGCAGGATCGGCTGGGCCCGCTGAAGGTGGGTGTAGCCCGGCAGGACCGTGTCGATCTCCCTGCCGGCCAGGTCCGCCAGGGCCTCCTTGAGCGCCCCGATGCCCTCCAGGATGTGGCCGATCTCCTCCCTCAGGTAGAGGCGGAGGTCCAGGGCCACCTGGTCGTTGCGGCTCCGTCCCGTGTGGAGCTTCGCCCCGGCGTCCCCGATGCGCCGGATCAACTCCTTCTCCACCGCCATGTGGACATCTTCGTCGGCGTCTGCAAAGGACAGGCCCCCCCGATCGAAGTCCTTCCGGATTCCCTTCAGGCCCGCGACGACTGCCTTCTCCTCCCGGGCGGTCAGGATGCCCTGACGGGCCAGCATGCGGGCATGGGCGATGCTGCCTTCGATGTCGTGGCGGTAAAGGCGGCGGTCGAAGGCGATGGAGGCCGTGAACGCCTCCACCTCCCGGTCCGTCCCCCCCTTGAAGCGCCCTCCCCAGGGCTTTTCCTTTCGCGCCATCGCTTTCCGTCCTATTTCTGCCGGCGTTCCTTCGTGCGGCGGGAAACCCTGCGGCGCTCCGAAGCCCGCTTATCCTTCTGGATGGGCACCTTCGCACCCCGCCGGTCGCCGTCCCTCCGCTCGCTGATCCTGCGCCCGACGCCGCGCCGATCCCCCTGCTGCCGGACCCTCTCCTGCTCGACCATGGCCTTGATCCGGAGCCGGAGGGCGTTCAGCCGGATGAATCCCGTGGCGTCCATCTGGTTGTAGACCTGGTCCTTCTCGAACGTCGCGAAGTCCTCGCGATAGAGGGTCAGGGGGGACTTCCTGCCGACGACGATGCAGTTTCCCTTGTAAAGCTTGATCCGGGCCGTGCCTGTGACGTTCTCCTGGGTCTGGTCGATGAAGCACTGCAGAGCCTGCATCTCCGGGGCATACCAGAAGCCGTTGTAGACGAGCTGGGAGTACTTGGGGATCAGCGAATCCCGCATGAACATGACCTCCCTGTCCATCGTGATCGACTCGAGGGCCCGGTGGGCCGCCCACAGCACGGTGCCGCCGGGGGTCTCGTACACGCCCCGGGACTTCATACCCACGAACCGGTTCTCCACCATGTCCACCCGTCCGACACCGTTGGCTCCGGCAATCGCGTTCAGATGGTCCATCAACTCCGCCGGCAGCATTCGGACGCCGTCGACCGCCACGGGAATCCCCTTGACGAAGTCGATTTCCACGTAGGTCGGCTTGTCCGGAGCGGCTTCCGGCGAGACGGTGAGGACGAAGATGTCCTCCGGCGGCTCCGCCCAGGGATCCTCCAGAATCGCCCCCTCGTGGGAGATGTGCAGCGAATTCCGATCGCTTGAATAGGGCTTGTCCTTCGTGAGCGGCAGCGGGATTCCGTGCTTCTCCGCGTAGTCGAACATCGAGTCCCGGGAATCGAAGATCCAGTTCGGATCCTTCCAGGCGGAAATGATCCGGATGTTCGGATTGAGCGCCATGTAGGTCAGCTCGAAGCGCACCTGGTCGTTCCCCTTGCCGGTGGCGCCGTGGCAGACGGCGTCGGCGCCCTCCAGGGTTGCGATCTCGAGCTGCCGCTTGGCGATCAGCGGCCGCGCCAGGGACGTCCCCAGGAGGTAGACCCCCTCGTAGATGGCGTTGGCCTTCAGCGCCGGAAAGATGAAGTCCCGGGCGAACTCGTCCCGGAGATCGTCGATGTAGCATCGGCTGGCCCCCGTGCTGATCGCCTTTTCCCTGAGCCCGTCCAGTTCCTCCTTCTGGCCCACGTCGGCGGCGAAGGCGATGACCTCGCAGCCGTACGTCTCAATGAGCCAGCGGACGATCACGGATGTGTCGAGCCCGCCCGAATAGGCAAGAACCACTTTTTTCACCGGTTGCACCATGGTTGGATCCTCCTGTGTTCTTGAACTCCCCGGAGCATGACAGCGAGATTCTTCTTCGGTCTCGTCCGGGCCGCCCCTAACGGCCCATGAGCATCTCCAGGATTGCTTTTTGTACATGCAGGCGGTTCTCCGCCTGGTCGAAAACGATGGAACGCGGCCCGTCCATGACGGCGGCGGAGATCTCTTCCCCGCGATGGGCCGGCAGGCAGTGCATGACCAGGACCTCCGGCTTTGCCAGCACAAGGAGTGCCTCGTCGATGCAGTAGCCCTGAAATGCCTTGGCCCGGACGTCCTTTTCGTCCTCCTGCCCCATGCTGGCCCAGACGTCCGTATAGACGATGTCGGCGTCCCGGACGGCATCCCGGGGATCCCGGAAAAGGGCAGCCGAGCGGGGGGCTTCCCGGACGGCGCGGTCCAGGATCTCCCGGTCCGGCTCATACCCCTCCGGGCAGGCCAGGGCCAGGTGAAACGGAAGCCGGGCGGCGGTGTTCAGCCAGGAATTGGAGATGTTGTTCCCGTCTCCCACGTAGGCGATCTTCAGGTCCTCGTAGCCTCCCCGCTTCTCGATGACGGTGAAGAGGTCGCTCAGGATCTGGCAGGGATGCAGGAGATCCGTCAGGCCGTTGATGACGGGGATCGTCGCGTACCGGGCGAATTCCTCCACGATCTCCTGGCCGAAGGTCCGGATCATGACCCCGTCGACATACCGGGAGAGGATCCGGGCGGTGTCGGCCACCGTTTCCCCCCGGCCGATCTGGATGTCGCGGCTGGAGAGGAATATGGCCGTCCCGCCCAGCTGGATCATGGCCACTTCGAAGGAGAGCCGCGTGCGGGTCGAAGACTTCTCGAAGATCATCCCCAGCACCTGTCCGGCAAGGGAGCGGTGCGGGCGCCCCTGCCTGAGATCCGCCTTCATCTCGCCGCTCCGGGCGAAGAGCCGGTCGAATTCCTCGAGGGTCAGGTCGAATTCCGTCAGCAGGTCCCGCTTCATGGCTCCTCCAGAACGACGTCCAGGATCTCTACCGCCCGGTCGATTTCGGCGGCGGTGATGACGAGAGGCGGAACGAACCGCACGACATGGGTCCCCGCCGTGGCGACCAGGAGGCCCTTCTCCGAGCAGCGGGTCAGGATCCCGGCGACTTCCCGGTCCATCTCCACGCCCAGGAGGAGCCCCTTTCCCCGGACGTCCCGGATCGAGGCGTGCTTTTCCTTCAGCGCCCGCAGCTTCTCGATAAAATAACGCCCGGCCTCCGCGGCGCGCACCAGGAGGCCTTCGTCCAGAAGGACCGAGACAACCGCCAGGCCCGCCGCCATGGCCAGCAGGTTGCCGCCGAAGGTGGAGGCGTGGTTTCCCGGCACGAAGGCGGCGGCCGCCCTGTCCGTGGCCAGCATCGCACCGACGGGAAAGCCGTTCCCCAGGGCCTTTGCCAAGGTCGCGATGTCCGGGGTGATTCCCTCCGCCTCGTGGGCCAGGAACGTTCCCGTCCGGCCCATGCCCGTCTGGACCTCGTCGAGGATCAGGAGGATTCCCTTCCGGTCGCAGATCTCCCGCACGCCCTTCAGGTATCCCGGGTCGGGGACCCGGACGCCTCCCTCCGCCTGAACGGGCTCGACGAGAACCGCGCAGGTCTTCCCGTCGACGGCCGCCTCCAGGGCGGAAAGGTCATTGTAGGGCACATAGCGGAATCCCGCCGGCAGGGGCTCGAAGCCGGCCTGGAACTTGGCCTGTCCCGTCGCCGTGATCGTCGCCAGCGTCCGTCCGTGGAAGGAGCCCTCCATCGTGACGATCTCGTTCTTCCCGCCGAGGACCTCGTTCCCGTACTTCCGCGCCAGCTTGATCGCCGCCTCGTTCGCCTCGGCGCCGCTGTTGCAGAAGAAGGCCTTGCCGGCGAAGGACGCCTGGACGAGGCGCTCCGCCAGGAGGCCCTGCACCTCGGTATAGTACAGGTTCGAAACGTGCGTGAGGATGCCCGCCTGCTTCCGGATGGCCTCGACGACCTTCGGATGGCTGTGGCCGAGGCTGCAGACGGCGATCCCGGCGACGCAGTCGAGGTATTCCTTCCCCTCCAGGTCCCAGACCCGGCATCCCTCGCCCCGGCTCAGGACCAGGGGATACCGCTTGTAGGTCCCCATGACGGACCGGTCGAACCGCTGCATCCATTCCTGGGAGTTCATTCTCTTCCGTTTTCCTTTCCTACTGGACGATTTCCGTTCCGATCCCCGAGTCCGTGAACATCTCGAGGAGGATGGCATGCTTCAGCCGCCCGTCGATGATGTGGGCCTTTGCGGCTCCTCCCTTGAGGGCCTTCAGGCAACACTTGACCTTGGGGAACATGCCCCCGTCCACCACGCCGGCGTCGATCATGTCGAGGGCCCGGCGGTTCGTCATCGTGTTGATGAGCTCCTTCCGCTCGTCGAGAACCCCCGACACGTCGGTGAGGAGGACCAGTTTCTCAGCCTTCAGCGCCGCCGCCATCTCGCCGGCGACGATGTCGGCGTTGATGTTGTAGGTCTCCCCGGCTTCGCCCGCCCCGGTGGGGGCGATGACCGGAATGAACCCGTCGCGCGTCAGGGACAGGATGAGATCCGTGTTGATCGATTTCACCTTTCCCAC
>CAZXMK010000059.1:4829-12533 GCA_964641935.1 uncultured Syntrophaceae bacterium | reverse complement strand
CGTCGCCCCGGACCTCCTGACGATCCATCCGGACATCACCTCCGCCATGACCCACGGGATCCCGCGGCTGGACCCGCTGCCCCCGGAAGACGCCAAAGGGGCCTATGCCCAGTTCCACCTCCTGGTGGACGACATGGCCCACTACGGCCGGATCGGACAGGATTCACCCGGGGAATTCGATCCCGAAGCCGGCGGCTATTCCTACCGGCAGGGTCGCTTTCTCGTCCCGCGCCTGGAGGAGCTCCACCGGCGGATCGGACGGGAGGTTTCCCGGTCCGAGGCCATTTACCAGTCGCACATGATGATTGAGATGGCCTTCGACCTGAACCTGTACCTCCGGGGAAACGGGGGCCTCCTGGACCTGTTCCTGGAGGCCCTGGACTACACGGCCCGGAACGGCCTGGCAGGATTTTCCGGGACGATGGGGAGGCTGGTCGGGGTTGAACGGAACGCGGTTGCCGAGGCGGTGGTGCAGGGACGGGATACCTACGACCGGCCGCGCATGGAGGGATTTCTGAAGATCGAGGGCCGGACGGCCGGATTCATCGGCAAATTTGGCCTGGATCGGGAGGATCGGGATACCTGGGAGGGTGTCTGGGGGCTGATGGAGCTCGCCCTGGATGCAACCGGGGACAGCGGCGGGTTTCTGGAGCCCGTCCTGGACGCCGTCCGGGATACGGGCTTCCGGCTTCCCCTGTAGAGACGGCGTCAGGCCGCCTTCTGGACGACCCCGGAGCGAAGGCAGCGGGTGCAGACCTTCATGTGCTTCACGGCGCCGGTAGCCTTTTCCACGGCGCGGATCTTCTTGAGGTTCGGATACCAGATCCGCTTGGTCTTGTTGTTGGCGTGGCTCACGTTGTTTCCGACGACGGGCCTCTTGCCGCACACATCACATACCCTGGCCATTTCGATAATGCCTCCTGAAAGAATGGAAACGCTCCCCTAAACCATTAAACCCCGAATTGCAAGGAAAAACTGGCGGCCCTGGAAAATGGCCGGATGCTTCGTTGCGCTTCGCCCTCGTCGGTGCGGCGTACGAGGAGTACGCCTCCCTCCTCGGTCTTTGCGCGCCTCGCCTGCAGCCATTTTGCA
This sequence comes from uncultured Syntrophaceae bacterium, assembly GCA_964641935.1. Taxonomy (GTDB): domain Bacteria; phylum Desulfobacterota; class Syntrophia; order Syntrophales; family PHBD01; genus PHBD01. The sequence goes on along the minus strand of CAZXMK010000059.1, from coordinate 11,441 downwards.
GGGCCGCCCGTGTGGTTCTTCCGCCGGCCCGGAAAGAAAGCCGGATGCTTCGCCCAGCTTCGCCGAAAAAAGGATCCGGTCCGCTTTTCAGGCCGGGACGTTCTTCATGGACGGCGGCTGGCCCGTCGATTCGAGGACGCGCATCCACAGGTTTCCCGCCGGATCCACGCGTTTGCCCGACGTGACGGCCTTCAGGGGCAGGTGGACGAATTCGTCTTTCATGAGCCCCACGAGCATGCCCGTCTTGCCCGCCATGCCGGCATGGACGGCGTACTGGCCCAGGGCGCCGCAGTAGATGCTGTCGCTGGCGCTGGCGGGAACGCTCCGCAGGGTGTAGCTGGGGTCGATGTACTTCAGGTTGATGTCCTGCCCCAGGCCCTGGAAGTGCCGCTCGATCCGTTCCTTCAGGAACGGGCCGATGTCCAGGAGGCGGATGTTTCCCGAGGCGTCCGTTGTCCGTTCTTTCCCGCTGTGGGGCACCAGGTCCTGACCGGCACCCTCGGCCACGAGGATGACGCAGTGCTGACGCTCCCGGAGCCGCTGTTCGAGGGCCTTCAAAAAGCCCCTGTCCCCGTCGAGGTCGAAAGGAACTTCCGGGATCAGGACGAAATTGGCGTCGTTCTGGGCCAGGGCGGCCCCGACGGCGATGTGGCCGGAGAGGCGCCCCATGAGTTTCACCAGGCCGATGCCGAGGGGCGCTCCCTTGGCCTCCGCATGGGCGCACTGGATGGTCCGGACCGCCTCCGAAATGGCCGTGTCGTAGCCGAAGGTCTTCTGGATCAGGTTGAGGTCGTTGTCGATGGTCTTGGGGATGCCGATGACCCCGATGTTCAGATGTCTGCTCAGGATCTCACAGGTGATCTGCTCCGCGGCCCGCATGGTCCCGTCGCCGCCGATACAGAACAGGATGTCCACGTTCATGCGCTTGAGGGCATTCACCATTTCGCACACATCCTGAAGCCCCCGGGACGACGACAGGAAACTCCCCCCCAGGGTGTGGATGTCCTTGACCACATCCGGGGTCAGGTCCAGCATGGCATGCCCGTACTTCGGGATCAGGCCCTGGAATCCGTAGCGGATTCCCTGAATGTTATGGACGCCGTAGCGGTGATGGAGCTCCATCACGACGGCGCGGATGACGTCGTTGATGCCGGGGCAGAGTCCCCCGCAGGTTACGATGGCGGCCTTCGTTTTCGACGGATCGAAAAAGATCTTCTCCCGGGGGCCGGCGACTTCCATGGCCAGGGGCGATCCGTCCGGGGCCTTCCATTCGGAGAATCGCAACGGATCGATATTAAAGAGGATCCTCCGGTCATCCGGGGTGTAGTAATTCGCGATGACCGGGGAGGGAATCGTGCGTTCACCGAGGTTTGTGATGCTGAAATCGTAGCCTGTCTCGTTCATGGAATCCTTTCCTTCTGGGAATTTCGGATGCCGTTTCTCGGCACCGGCATTCAGAAATTCGTGACGGGAGGATTGTGAAGAGCCGTATCGCCGCCGGCCGGATTGTCGACCACGACGACCCGCCGCCCCTCGATCCGGAGCCTTCCCTCGGCATACAGCTGGACGGCCTGCGGGTAGATCCGGTGCTCCTGCTTGAGGATCCTGGCCGCCAGGGTGTCTTCCGTGTCGTCGTCGAGGACGGGGACGACCGCCTGGATGATGATGGGGCCGGTGTCGACGCCCTCGTCGGCGAAGTGGACCGTGCAGCCGGAAAACTTGACCCCGTGGAGAACCGCCTGCCGCTGGACGTGCAGTCCCGGAAAGGCCGGGAGGAGCGCCGGGTGGATGTTCATGATGCGCAGGGGGAATTCCCGGAGGAACCAAGAGGACAGGATGCGCATGAACCCCGCCATGACCACCAGCTCCACCCCGTTATCCTTGAGGACCTCCGCCATCTTCCGGTCGAAGGATTCCCGGTCGGGGTAGTCGGCATGCCGGATGACCGCCGTCTTGATCCCGTGCCTCTCGCAGCGCTTCAGGGCAAAGGCTTCCGGGTTGTTGCTGATGACGATCCCGATCCGGGCGTCCAGCCTTCCCTCCTCGATGCGGTCGATCAGGGACTGCAGGTTGGAGCCGCTTCCGGATACCAGGACGCCGATGGGCACTTTCTTCATCTGGATTCACCGTTCGTTCGCTCGGAGGCGCCGGGAGGCCCGGAATACAGGCCGGGCTTGCCGGCGGAGGGAGCGGAGAGTCGCTTCAGGGGGAGACCATTTCCAGCGGGGGCTGATCGTCCTCCCGCCGGTCGATGTGGCCGATCGGCCACGCCGTTTCGCCGAGCTGGTGCAGCCGGTTGAGGATCTCCGGCGCGTCCTGCTCCGGTACGACGAGAATCATGCCGATGCCCATGTTGAAGACCCGGAACATCTCCCCCTCCTCGACCCGGCCCAGCTCCTGGAGAACCCGGAACACCGGGGGAATGATCCAGGAGTCGCGCCGGACGACGGCCCGGATGGAACCGCGGACGATGCGGGGGATGTTGTCGTAGAAGCCGCCGCCGGTCACGTGGACGAGCCCGTGGACCGGAAAGTTCTTCAGTACGTTCAGGACCGACTTGACATAGATCCGGGTCGGCTTCAGGAGCTCTTCACCCACGGTTCCCTCGAGGCCGGCCACCCGGTCCTGGACCGACAGCCCCTGCCGGTCGAAGAAGACCTTCCGGGCCAGGGAATAGCCGTTGCTGTGGAGTCCCGTCGAGGCGATCCCGATGAGGACGTCGCCCACCCGGACTTCGGAGCCGTCGATCAGCCGGTCCTCCTCGACGACACCGACGCAGAAACCCGCCAGGTCGTATTCTCCGTCGCCGTAGAACCCCGGCATCTCGGCGGTCTCGCCGCCGATGAGGGCGCATCCCGCGTCCTGGCATCCCCGGGCGATTCCTTCGACGACCTTCACGCTCGTCTCCACGTCGATCCGCCCCGTGGCCAGGTAATCGAGGAAAAACAGGGGCTCCGCGCCCTGCACGAGGACGTCGTTGACGGACATGGCCACCAGGTCGATGCCGATGGTGTCGTGCCGGTTCATCCAGTGCGCGACACGGAGCTTGGTCCCTACCCCGTCGGTGGAGGACACGAGAATGGGCTTGCGCCAGCGCGTCAGGTCCATCCGGAAGAGCGCCCCGAATCCCCCGATGCCGCTCATGACCTCCTTCCGGAAGGTATTCCGGACGATGGGCTTGATCCTGTCGACGAAAAGGTTGGCCTTGTCGATGTCGACACCGGCCTCCCGGTATGTTGCTGAATTGGACATGCACACCCCCTGGAAATGCCGTCCTGTGTAGCGTGAAACCGCTGAAAAGTCAATCAGCCCGGATTCTCCCTTGAGGTGCGGTTCCCCTTTTGATATCCACGGGAATCATGGAATCCGTGGAAGAAATCCTGCAGCGCATGGAAAGCCCGCTCCGGTTCGCCTCCCGGGAGGGATACCGGCACGTGTCCGCGCTGCGCGACCTGGAGCCGCTCATGGCGGGCCATGTCGCGGCCCTGAAGGGGAAGGACTGGGAGTCCGTCTCCCCCGGACAGCCGCCGCCGGCGGGCCTCCTGGACGATCTCGGGGGGGCTTTCCGCGGGTACGACGTCCTGCCGGACGAAGAGAAGAAGGGACGCATCGTCCGGGCCATGCGGCTCCTTGACGAAATTCGGCGCTGGATTCCCCGCCGCACGGCCGCAGCCGCCGACGCGGCGCCAGCCCTGCCCGGGATGGAGGATGTCCGGCTGTCCCTCTACCAGCTGTCCACCCCCGCCCGCTATGTCCGGGGCGTCGGCCCCCGAATCTCGGCTCTCCTTGAAAAGAAGGGGCTCGTCACGGTGGAGGACCTGCTCTACTTCCTGCCGCGGCGGTACGAGGACCGGCGGGAAATCCGCAAAATCGCCGCGGCGATCTTCGGCCGCCGGGAGACCGTGGTCGGCAGGGTCACCGCCGCAGGATTCCGCCAGTACGGACGCCGGCGCGTCTTCGAAGCCGCCGTGGAGGACGGGACGGGGACGCTCCTGTGCAAGTGGTTCCAGGGCGGATCGGCCTATCTCAAGCGGGTTTTCCGGGAGGGGGGGACGGTCATTCTCACGGGAGAGGTCCGCGGTTTCCTGGGCGGCAAGGAGATGATCCACCCCGACTATGAGGTCATCGACGAAGAGGAGGGGACGGACAGCCTCCATTTCCGGCGGATCGTCCCCGTCTATTCCGAGACGGAGGGGCTCTACCAGAAGGTCCTGCGGCGGATCCTGGCGGAGGTCCTGGAGGAGTACGCGGGCCACCTGATCAGCCCGATTCCGTCTTTCATCCTGCAGAACCGGCGCCTCCCGGCAATGGCCGAGGCCGTCCGGGAGGTGCACTTCCCGGGGCCCGAATCCGATCCGGACGACCTCAACCGGTTTTCCTCCCCGGCCCACCGGCGCCTGATCTATGACGAATTCTTCTTCCTGCAGCTGGGAATGGCCCTGCGCCGGCGCGGGCAGGCCATCGAGGAGGGCATCGCCTTCCGGACCGGCGGTCCGCTGGTGAAGCGGTTCCTGAACGGGCTTCCGTTCCGCCTCACCATGGCCCAGAAGAGGGTCCTGGGCGAGATCGCCGGGGACATGGAGCGGCCGCACCGGATGAACCGCCTGCTCCAGGGAGACGTCGGCTCCGGCAAGACCGTGGTCGCCTTTGCGGCCATCGTGGCGGCCTGCGAGAACGGCTTCCAGGGCGCCTTCATGGCCCCTACGGAGATCCTCGCCCGGCAGCACTTCCGCAACATCGAGCGGTGGGCGGGCGACCTCGGCCTCCGGGCGGGCTTCCTCTCGGGCGGAATGAAAGGAAACGGCCGGAAGGAGACCCTGGAGGCGGTCTCCCGGGGGGAGGTGCAGGTCGTGGTCGGGACCCATGCCCTGATCCAGGAGGGGGTGGAGTACCGGCGGCTGGGCATGGTGGTGATCGACGAGCAGCACCGGTTCGGCGTCCTCCAGCGGGCCACCCTCCGGGACAAGGGGGGCAACCCGGACGTCCTGGTGATGACGGCCACCCCGATCCCCCGGACCCTCGCCATGACGGTCTACGGCGATCTCGACGTGTCGGTCCTGGACGAGATGCCGCCGGGTAAGAAGCCCGTCGATACCCGGGTCGTGTACGAGCACCACCGCGCCCGGGTCTACGATGCGATCCGGCGGGAGATCCGGAAGGGGAACCAGGCCTTCGTCGTCTATCCCCTCGTGGAGGAGTCGGAGGCCCTGGATCTCAAGGACGCCACCCGCATGGCCGGGCACCTGCAGGCGGAGATTTTCCCGGAATACCGGGTGGGCCTGGTCACGGGGCGGATGAAGGGATCCGACAAGGACGCCGTCATGGCGGATTTCGCCGCCGGGAGCATCCACATTCTCGTCTCCACGACGGTCATCGAGGTGGGGATCGACATCCCGGAGGCGTCGGTGATGGTGGTCGAGCATGCCGAGCGCTTCGGCCTCTCCCAGCTCCACCAGCTCCGCGGACGGGTGGGACGGGGGGAGGCGGAGTCGCTCTGCATCCTTCTGGCGGGGCACGCCGGCTCCGCCGATGCACGCCGCCGGCTCCGGGTGATGGAGGAGACCCAGGACGGATTCCGGATCGCCGAGGAGGACCTGGCGATCCGGGGGCCCGGCGAGTTCCTGGGGACGCAGCAGTCGGGCCTTCCGGACTTCCGGGTGGCCGATATCGTCCGGGACGGGAGGATCCTGGCGGAGGCGCGGGCCGACGCCTTCATGCTGGCCGAACGGGATCCGGCGCTGGCGAGGCCGGAGCACGCCCTCCTGAAGGAGGTGCTCCTGAGGCGCTGGCACGGCCGGCTCGAACTGGCCCGAGTCGGATGACAAAACATGAAAGGAGGGGGACCGGTTTCCGCCGGTCGCCCCGCGGGAGAGATATGCGGACCATGGAAGCGGACCTTTTGATTTTCGACCTCGACGGCACACTCGTGTCTTCCGGGGGGGACATCGCGGCATCGGTGAACGCAACCCTCCGGCATCTGGACCTGCCCGAGCGGCCCGTCGAGGAGATCCTCCGGTTCGTCGGCGACGGGGTGCGCGTGCTGATCGAGCGCAGCCTGGGCGGGCTGGACGGTGGGCGCTTCGACGAGGCCCTGGAGTTTTTCGGCGCCCATTACCGGGAGCACATGCTGGACACGACCCGCCCGTATCCCGGCATCGAGGAGGCACTCCGCCACTTCGCGGGCAAGCGCAAGGTGATCCTGACGAACAAGCGCCATTCCTTCGCGCTGCCCATCGCCGAGGCCCTGGGCCTGACGGGGCATTTCGACGAGGTGATCGGCGCCGACAGCACCCCCTTCATCAAGCCGGACCCCCGCCTGCTGGACCTGGTGACCCGCCGGTTCGGCGTTTCCCCTGGCCGGACCGCCGTGATCGGAGACGGTGTCAACGACGTGCTCCTGGCTCAAAACGGCGGGGCCGTGAGCTGTGCGTACCTGAAGGGGCTCACGCCCCGGGAGAAGCTCCTGGCCCTCCGTCCCGACTGCACCTACGAGGATCCGGCGGAGCTCGTGGCGCTGATCCGCTGAGGCACGCGGCGTGTGCCGCCGGCCGCCGCCACAAGGACAAGGCATGGACCCGTTCCTGCGCAGGATTTCCCGGACCATCGACCGCT
>CAZXMK010000059.1:1516-4729 GCA_964641935.1 uncultured Syntrophaceae bacterium | reverse complement strand
CAAGGACAAGGCATGGACCCGTTCCTGCGCAGGATTTCCCGGACCATCGACCGCTTCTCCATGATCGGGGAAGGGGAGCGGGTCCTCGCGGCCGTCTCCGGCGGGGCCGATTCGGCGGCCCTCCTGGAGGTGCTCTGCCGCCTGGCTCCCGGCCGGAAGTGGGTTCTGTCGGCGGCCCACCTGAACCACGGTCTTCGCGGCGAGGAGGCGGACCGGGACGAGGCCTTCGTTCGGTCCCTGGCGGACCGGATGCTCGTGCCCCTGACCTGCCGCCGCCTGGAGCAAGGGGCCCTGCGGGACCGGGGGGGGAAGTCCCTCGAGGAGGCGGCCCGGGACGCCCGCTACGGTTTTCTCCGGGAAGCCGCCGCATCATCAGGCGCCGGCCGCATCGCCCTGGGCCACAACCGCGGGGACCAGGCGGAGACGGTGCTCATGAACGTGGTCCGGGGGACCGGCCTCGATGGCCTGAAGGGAATGCTGCCCATCCGGGACGGCCTCTTCGTGCGGCCACTTCTTTATGCATCCCGGCGGGAGATCTCGGAGTTCCTGGAGAGGGAGGGGCTGCCCTTCCGCGAGGACACGACGAACAGGGACCAGCGGTTTTTCCGGAACCGTCTCCGGCGGGACCTCCTGCCGCATCTATCGTCCCGGTACAATCTCAGGGTGGAGGAGGGGCTGGCCCGGCTGGCGGACATCGCCCGCCGGGAGAACGAGTTCCTGGAGGAGACCGTCCGGGGGGTCCTGGAGCGGCTTGTCCCGGCCCGGACGGGCTCCCGGATCGAGGTGCCCCTGGACGGGCTGGCGGGCCTGCACGAAGCGGTCCGGTTCCGGGTGGTAAAGGAGCTCCTGGACGCCCTGGCCCCCGGCCGGAGGGTCGGGTACGGGCACGCGGAGGCGGTCCTGGCCCTGGCGGCGGGAGACAGGCCCCAGGGAGTGCTACACCTGCCCGGCGGCGTCACGGCCGTCCGGGAATACGGCCGGCTGATCCTCCTGACCCGGGTTCCGGAAGCCGCCGGGTACGAATATGCCGTGGCCGTGCCGGGACGGATCGCCATTCCCGAGGCGGGCTGCCGCCTCCATGTGTCCCTGGCCGAGCCTCCATGGGAGAAGGGAACCGGCCGGGTCGCCCTGTTCGACGCGGACAGGCTTGCCTTTCCGCTGACGGTCCGGGCCGCCCGCCCCGGCGACCGCATCCGCCCCCTGGGGCTCGGGGGAACGAAAAAGCTGCAGGACGTATTCACCGACGGGAAGATTCCCCGGTCCCGGCGATCCGTCGTGCCTGTTCTTGAAGATCGAGGAGGGATCCTCTGGGTGGCGGGCGTCTGCCGCGGCGACCGGGCCCCCGTAACGGGGGGTACGTCCCGTGCCCTCCGGGTGGAAATCGAGGAGGTGCCCCGTGAGGAGGAACCGTCGCAAAGTGTTTGAAATGGCGAAACGGTTATTGTAAGGAAGGGGCAAATTCAGGGATGTGTCCTTGTGGCGCATCCACACTTTTCCCAAGGCCGGAAACGGCCAGAGAGGAACGAACCCTTTGAATCCCCTGCAGAAAAACATTGCCCTCTGGCTCATCATCAGCCTCGTCTTCGTGCTGCTGTACCACATGTTCAGCCAGCCCAAGAGCGGGCAGGAGACGCTGATCTACAGCCGCTTCATCGCCCAGGTGGAAGCCGGCAACGTCTCCGAGGTGACCGTCCAGGGGGATAACATCACCGGCAAGTACAAGGACGGCAAGACGACCTTCAAGACGTTCGCACCGAAGGACGAGAGCCTGATCCCCCGGCTCCAGGCAAAAGGGATCCAGATCGCGGCCAAGCCGGTGGAGGACTCTCCCTGGTACATGACGATCCTGATCTCCTGGTTTCCCATGATCCTGCTCATCGGCGTGTGGATCTTCTTCATGCGCCAGATGCAGAGCGGCGGCGGAAAGGCCATGGCCTTCGGCAAGAGCCGGGCGCGCCTCGTGACGGACAAGACGAAGAAGGTCACCTTCGCCGATGTGGCCGGCATCGACGAAGCGAAGGAAGAACTCACCGAGGTGATCTCTTTCCTGAAGGATCCCAAGAAGTTCACCCGCCTGGGCGGCCGGATCCCCAAGGGCCTGCTCCTGGTGGGCTCACCCGGGACGGGAAAGACCCTGCTGGCCAGGGCCATCGCCGGGGAGGCGGACGTGCCCTTCCTGAGCATCAGCGGCTCCGATTTCGTGGAGATGTTCGTCGGCGTCGGGGCCTCCCGGGTGCGGGACCTCTTCGACCAGGGGAAGAAGCACGCCCCCTGCATCATCTTCATCGACGAGATCGACGCCGTCGGACGCCACCGCGGGGCGGGCCTCGGGGGAGGCCACGACGAGCGGGAGCAGACACTCAACCAGCTCCTGGTCGAGATGGACGGATTCGAATCCAACGAGGGGGTCATTCTGGTCTCCGCCACGAACCGGCCCGACGTCCTGGACCCGGCCCTGCTCCGGCCCGGGCGGTTCGACCGGCAGGTCGTGGTGCCCCTCCCCGACATCAAGGGGCGGGAGATGATCCTGCAGGTGCACACCCGCAAGACCCCCATGGGCGACGACGTCGACTTCGCCATCCTTGCCCGGGGAACCCCCGGCTTCTCCGGGGCGGACATCGAGAACCTGGTCAACGAGGCGGTGCTCCGGGCCGCCCGGCTGGACAAGGAGAAGGTTTCCATGGCCGACTTCGAGTTCGCCAAGGACAAGGTCCTGATGGGGACGGAGCGCAAGTCCATGGTCATCAGCGACTCGGAGAAGCGCATCACCGCCTACCACGAGTCGGGGCACGCCCTGGTGGCGAGGCTCCTGCCGGGAACGGACCCGATCCACAAGGTGACCATCATTCCCCGGGGGAGGGCGCTCGGACTCACGCAGCAGTTGCCCATCGACGAGAAGCACACCTATCCGCGGGGCTACCTGCTCAACAGCATCGCCATCCTGCTGGGAGGACGCGCGGCGGAGGAGCTCGTTCTCAAGGAATTCACCACCGGCTCAGGGAACGACATCGAGCGGGCCACCAACCTGGCCCGGAAGATGGTCTGCGAGTGGGGCATGAGCGATGTCATGGGGCCGCTGAGTTACGGCAAGAAGGAGGAGCAGATCTTCCTGGGCCGGGAGTTCGCCACCCACAAGGACTACAGCGAAGAAACCGCCCGGCGCATCGACGGGGAAGTGAACCGGATCGTCATGGACGGCTACGACCAGACGCG
>CAZXMK010000059.1:0-1416 GCA_964641935.1 uncultured Syntrophaceae bacterium | reverse complement strand
GGAATTCCCGGAAGAAACCAGCCTGTGAGACCTGCAGGCCGTTTCCGGACGGCCCGCGGCAGGTAAAACGTATGCAGAATCCAAGAATTCTCCATTGTCCGACCCCCGTGGACGCTCGGGAGGTCCTCCGGCGCACCGGCTGCGACCCCTGGGGGATCGACGCGATGGCGCCCAAAATGGCCGGGCTGGCCGTTCTCCTGGAAAAGGTGTCCTGCCGGGACGCCAACATCCTCAAGCAGGAGATGCTTTCCGTGGGCGGCGACGCGGCGGTGGCCAGGGGAACCGTGGCCTGCAGCCTGCCTTTCACCGACGTGGTTCTCATGGGCACGGTCAAGCAGCTCCGGCGGTTCGCGGAAAAAATGGCCTTCCAGCCCTTCGGCCTGAAGGTGCTGGCGGAAGCGATCCCGTCACTCCTGGGGAGGCATTTCCGGGAACGCCATGTCCTCAGGGCGGGAAAATGGGAGATGACGCTGGGGGAGCGGACCCTCGTCATGGGCATCCTGAACGTCACCCCGGACTCCTTCTCCGACGGTGGCCTCTGCCTGGAGCCGGATAAGGCCGTGGCCCGTGCACTGCGGATGGTGGAAGAGGGGGCGGATTGGATCGATGTCGGCGGGGAATCGACCCGGCCGGGATCGGAGCCCGTTTCCCCGGACGAGGAACTGCGGCGGGTAATTCCCGTCGTCGAGGTCCTGGCGCGGCAGCTCCCCGTTCCCCTGTCGGTGGACACCACGAAGGCGCTGGTGGCCCGGCGGGCCGTCGAGGCGGGTGCGGCGATGGTCAATGACATCAGCGCCATGACGTTCGACGGGGACATGGCCGGGGTCGTAGCGGAGACCGGTGCCGCGGTGTCGCTCATGCACATCCGCGGGGTGCCCCGGAGCATGCAGTCGGAATACGTCCCCTATGGCTCGGTGCCGGGGGACATGATCGCCTTTCTCCGGGAGCGGATGGAAGCGGCCGTGTCGGCGGGTGTTCCGGAAGAGCGGATTCTGGTGGACCCGGGGTTCGGCTTCGGCAAGAGCGACCGCGACAACTGGCGGATGCTCCGCCACCTGGAGGAATTCCGGTCCCTCGGCAGGCCGATCCTGGTGGGGGTGTCCCGGAAGGCCTCCATCGGCCGGGCGACGGGGGGAGACCCCCCTGCGGAGCGGCTCCCGGGAACCGCCGCCGCCGTCACGGCGGCCATCCTGAACGGGGCCGCCATGATCCGGGTCCATGATGTGAAGGCCATGAAGAAAGTCGCCGCCGTCGCCGATGCGGTCCGCCGGGGAGGTGAAGCGGAGGAGCCGGAGGGGGGGACGTGATCGCCGGGGTAGGCATCGATCTGGTGGAGGTCCGGCGCATCGACCGGCTCCTCCAGAAATGGGGGGACCGCTTCACCGGCCGCTTCTTCGCCCTCGGGGAGGCCGCCTA
>CAZXMK010000058.1:0-12549 GCA_964641935.1 uncultured Syntrophaceae bacterium | reverse complement strand
CCTCCCTGGCGGTGGCCCCCGTGAAGCTCGGGAACAATGTCTGGATCGGGGACAGTGCCATCGTCTGCAAGGGCGTCACCATCGGCGACCACAGCATCGTCGGTGCCGGAGCAGTGGTGACCCGGGATGTCCCCCCCTACACGGTCGTGGCGGGAAACCCCGCCTCCTTCGTGAAGGAGCTGGACCCCGCGCTTCCCATGAAGACGCGGGCGGACTGGATGGCCGATCCCCGGGGTCTGGCGGAGGAGTTCGCGATCATCGACCGGCATCATACGAAGGGAAACACCTGGGCCGGTTGGATCCGGTCCCTGCTTTTCCCCCGCCGGGGAGACTGAGGCCCCCGGCCGCGCCCCCCACAGCGTGATGTTTCGATGGGAGTATGGGGAAGCGACAGAAGAAATATCCGTGGCAGTCGAGCCAGGAAAGGGAAGACCGATACCATGAAAGTCGCCATCATTGCCCCGCCGTATCCCCTGGAGGAGGCACCGGCGCCTCCTCTCGGGGTCAGCTACGTCGCTGCCGCCTTCGAGCGGGCCGGCGCGGAAGTGCGGATCTTCGACTACATCGTCAGCCGGTATACCCCGGAAAAGCTGAAAGCCCAGCTGGACGCCTTCCAGCCCGACGCCGTGGGCGGGACATCGGTGACCTTGAATTTTCCTGCGGCGGCGCGAATCGTCGCCACCGTCAAGGAGCACAACCCCGAGATCGTCACGATGATGGGAGGCCCCCATGTTTCCTTCGACGCCGCGGGAACGCTGAACACCTATCCCGGAATCGACCTCGTCGTTCGCGGGGAGGGGGAGGAGACGATCGCCGAGTTGACCGGGGCGCTCCGGGACCGGAAGAAATGGAAAGACATCAGGGGACTCTCGTTTCGCGATAACGGGTCCATCGTGGAAACCGACACCAGGCCCTTCATTCCGGACCTGGACGAACTGCCTCTGCCGGCGCGGCATCTCCTGCCCCTGTCGCGCTATCGGGCCCTGGGCTTTCCGGTCAGCATCATCACGAGCCGGGGCTGTCCCTATTCCTGCATCTTCTGTCAGGGCCGGCGGATGGTGGGGAAGAAGGTGCGGCAGCGCACGGCGTCCCGGGTGGTGGACGAGATCGAGCGCGTCCTGTCCTACGGCATCGACCGGATCAACGTGGCAGACGACCTCTTCGTTTCCAATAAGAGAAAAGTGCGGGACGTCTGTGACGAGATCCGGCGACGGGGGCTGAAGTTCGCTTGGAGCGCCTTTGCCCGCGTGAACACGGTGGACCCGGAGACCCTGGCCATCATGCGTGAAAACGGCTGCGACAGCATCAGCTACGGCGTGGAGTCGGGGAACCAGGAAATGCTGGACCGGATCCGGAAGGGCATCAAACTGGATCAGGTGCGGAAGGCCGTCCGGATGTGCAACGATGCGGGAATGATCTGTCACGCCTCGTTCATCGCCGGCCTGCCCGGGGAAACCATGGAAACACTGAAGGAGACGGATGCCTTTGCCCAGGAACTGGGGGCCATGTACGGTTACCACATCCTGGCCCCCTTCCCAGGAACGACCGTCCGCGAGCAGATTGATTCCTACGACCTGGAGATCCTGACCAGCGACTGGTCCCTCTACGACGCCAACCGGGCCGTGGCGCGTACCTCCGCGCTGGGGCCGGCGGACATCGAGGGTTTCGTGGCGGAGTTCGAGGGGATCATCGACGAGGAATGGCAGCGCCTGATCCGAGCCTACCATGACGGTACCATCGCACCCTCGGACCATTTCAAGGTGGAGGGCCACTATCGCACCCAGCTCATCTATAAAATCCTGGCCGGGGACCTGATCGAAACCCTGGGATCCTTTCCAGCCGCCGGGGATCCGAAAGAGACCCGGCCGGAACTGTGCCGCCGCATCACGGAGGCATCCGATGCAAGCCCGGCCCTGGTGGAGAAAGTGATCGGCGAGTTCACCGAAAAGGGATTCCTGAAGGTGGAGCGGCAGGGCGACCGTTACCGGTGGTTCTGGACCCACAACAACCGGGTGGATCATATATGAATGGCAGGGGGCGGATTGTAAATCCGCCCCCTTGCTGTTCCTGGGACAGACGAAAATCTGTCCCCTGCTCATGCTGTGATTAAGGACGGAACCTCTCCCAGGCGGCGGCCGCGGCGGTTGTGATCATCCCGCAGGGGGCCCGCCGCAGGAGTCCCAGGGTTCCGACTGTGGGCAGCGCCTCGAAGAGACCCGAGGCTAGGGCCAGGTTGTAGACGCACCAGGGGGCCTGGCCGCCCTTTGCGGGATCGGGGAAGAGGTCGTGGATGGCGAGATAACCGCCCGGAATCAGGTGGGAGACCCAGGAGTTGTAATCGGTGAAGGCGGCCTCGAAGGTGTGGCCACCGTCGATGAAGACGAGGGCGAGGGGGCTTCTCCACTGGGCGGCGACCTCGGCGGAGCGGCCGATGATGGGAATGACCGTTCCGACCAGGGAGAGATCCTCCAGGGTCTCGCGGAAAAGAGGGAGCGTGTCGATCCGTCCGGTTTTCGCGTCCAGGAGGTCCGGATCGAAATAGGCCTCTCCCGGCTGCTGTTCCTCGGAGCCCCGGTGGTGGTCGATGGAGTAGAGCACACCCCCAACTTCCCGGCATCCCAGGCCGAGGCAGGCGGCGGAGAGGCCGCAGTAGCTGCCGATCTCCAGGCAGGCTCCCAGGCGGCTGGCCTCGCGGGCCAGATCGTAGAGCCGTTCCGCTTCTTCCTCCGCCAGAAATCCCTTGAATGTCCGACCACGCAGATCCCGGAAATCCATGCCCGCTCCCCCTTTCTTTCCGCCGCCCTTCCTATCATACCTGCCATCGCCGGGACAACCCGCTTCAACGGGGATGCGGACGGAGAAGGCAAAAAAAGGCGGCCCGCAGGCCGCCTTATAAATTCCATTGGATCGGAATGCAGGTTCCTTCCGTCCTCTTAATACCGGCCGCGTCCGCCGCCACCGCCGCCTCGGTAACCGCCGCCACCGCCTCCGGGCCGTCCGCCGCCGCGATAGCCTCCGCCTCCCGGCCTCCCTCCGCCTTCGTCCTTCCGCGGCTTGGCCTCGCTGACGGTCAGCGTCTTCCCGTCGAGTTGGCCGCCGTTGAAGCGGGCGATGGCTTCCTTGGCCTCCTCGGGGGTTTCCATCTCCACAAAGCCGAAGCCCTTCGAGTAACCCGTGTACCGATCCTTGATGATCGTGATGGAGACGATCTTGCCAACCTCCGAGAAGTTGGACCGCAGGTCGTCCTCGGTAACATTCTGCGTCAGGTTTCCTACATACAGTTTTTTGCTCATGCGATTTCCCCTTTCGTGGGTACATGCCCCGCAACGAAAAAGAGGCGCCCCCGCGAAGAAGATGCGCCTCTCCCGAAAACGGTCATTACAGGGCTTTTACGTTGGCCGCCGCGAGACCCTTGCGGCCCTTCTCAATGTCGAACGAGACCCGCTGTCCCTCCTGCAGGGTCTTGAATCCGCTGTCCTGGATGGCGCTGAAGTGAACGAAAATGTCTTCTCCCTCGTCCGTCTGGATGAATCCGAAGCCTTTCTTCTCGTTGAACCACTTCACCTTTCCTTCTGGCATGGTCTGACTTCCTCCTTTCCCGGATTTGTCAAAGTCGGATAGTGACCGCGGCAGAAAGAAAAACCGCCGAGACTCTTGGGGTCCGCGGCGGTCTACCTTGCACCTCAACACTGTCGGTACCCAACTTGATCTGCGAAAGAGACGGAACCCCCTCTGGATGTTCCAAACACGACAAATGCTACTCGCTTCCCGGAAAAAAAGCAAGCCGTTTCCCGGATTTTGGAGGTTTCCCGCCGTCTTCGGTTGCCCGGCCGATGCAGGGAGGACGTGCCGCGGTGGGTGCCCGGCCTGGCGCTACTGCTGCCGGGTGTTTACGGCTCCTCTTGCGGCATCTCCGTCCTGCCCCGCGCTGTCGGGGGGAGGCTGGGAGGTCCGGAAGGGCTCCGAAGGGGATGCCGTCCCGGATGGCGCTTGGGAAGCGGATGGAGATCTCCCCGTTGTTGCGCCGCCTGCAGGGGCCTGTGACGCGGCGGATGCACCGGGAGCCGTTGTCGCCGCCTTTGCCGCATCGACCGCCGCCGAAGGCGGAGGCGCCCCGGGCGTCTTGCCGACCGGGGCGGCGCCGGGGGCTGCAGGAGAGACGGACGGGCCGCCGGAGATGCCCGTTGCAGGGGCCGGCTCCTGGAGGCGGGTGGTCTTCAGCCGCCTCTGTTTTTTCGGGGTTTCCTCCGGTGGCATGTTGGAGATGTGAAGAACGCCGCTTTCATCCGTCCACTGGAAGTACTCGGCCCCGGTAGAGACGTTCGTCCACAGGAGCAACAGGACGAACACCGGTGTCAGAAGGATGGAAAAGCGATGCACGCTTCGCCGGATTGTTTCCGTATTCATGGTCTCATCCTTTCTGCTTTGGGTGGTTTCCCGCCTTCACCGGACATCCTTTCCGGCGCTGGACATGGAGAGGGAGCAGTGGCGAACGCCCCGGGTCGACTTCAAGCGGTTCGTCAACTCCTGGATATTGCCGGCCTTCCCGCGGACGGCGACGATCTCGAGGCAGTTGTCGTGATCCAGGTGGACATGCTGGGTGGAGATGATGAGTTTCTGGTAGTCGTGCTGGATGTCGGTGATGCGGTTCTGCAGGTCCCGCTGGTGATGGTCGAACAGGAACGTGACAGCCCCGGCCACCTCCATGTCTCCCGCCCAGGCCTTCTTCACCAGCTCCTCGCGGATGAGATCCCGCAAGGCTTCGGAGCGGTTGGTGTAGCGTCGCTCCCGGATCAGGCGGTCGAACTTGTCGAGGAGGCTCTTGTCAAGGGAAACTCCGAAGCGGACCAGTTCGGACATGGTGTTATCCTCCCGCAAGAAATTTTCATCCTTGTAGCAGGGAGACGTCTCACCTGTCAATGCGGCGGCTCGGGGGTGCTCAGCCGGTCGAAATATTCCGCCTCGACCGGGCTTGCCGGAAGGGATTCCTTCTCCGCGCAAACAGCTGAAGCAAAGGGCGTCCGATCGGTACTCGACTCCCGGCAAGCCTCGCAGCAGTAGCAGCCGGGTTCGTCGACGATGCCGGCCACGGAGAAGCCCTCCGCTTCGAGGAGCCTCAGCATCTCGTCCCGCTCGGGAAGGCGGTCGTGGCGAACCGGCGGCGCCTTGCCGTGGTGGTTCTTGATTTCCTCGCTGCTCAGGGCATGGGCGATGATCAGGGAGCCTCCAGGCTTCAGAACGCGCCGGAACTCCCGGAGGGCCGCCTCCCGGTCGTCCAGGTGGGGGAAGAGACCGAAGCAGACGACATGGTCGAAGAGGCCGCTCCGGCAGGAGAGAGATTCCGCGGCGGCCACCTGGAACCCGACGGGACCGCTGCCGGCGAACTTGTCATGTCCCCTCCGGATCATCTCCACCGAATAGTCCAGGGCGCAGACGTAGCCCCGCCGCCCCGCCGCTTCGAGGAGGCGCGGCAGCATCGCCCCGGTCCCGGATCCCACGTCCAGAATAACGGCATCCTTCTTGAGGTTGAAGCGGGAGGCGACCCGGCGGACGTTCTCGGCCCGTTCCCCTTTTCCGTAGCGGTCGTCCCACTTAGAGGCCAGCCGGTTGAAGAATTTCCGTCGCTCGGCATTCATACTTCTTCCTTTTCCCGGCGGAGTCGCCCTCGTTTCGGCGAGAACAGGGCGCAAAGGGCGAATTCCGCGCTGGAGCAGATGACGATGGAGGCGCCCGTGGGGAGTGCCCAGAAATATGAGCAGATCAGTCCCAGGAGCGCGGCTCCGAGACCCAGGAGAACCGACAGGATGATCATGGTCCGCAGGCGGTACGCCAGCTGGTAGGCCCCCGCGGCAGGGTTGATGAGGAGGCTGTAAAGCATCAGCCCGCCGATGCTGCTCAGATTTACGGAGACGACGGCCCCCGACAGGACCAGGAGACCGTAGAAGAACAAGTCCTCCCGGATGCCGACAGCAGCGGCAACGGTCCGGCTGAAGAGGACCGTCTTGAGCTCCTTGTAGCCTGCCCACAGGCAGCCGAGGACAAGGGCGGTAACGATCCCCATGGCCAGCACATCCCGGCCCGTCGCCAGGAGGATGTTGCCCCACAGGAGGCCCAGCATGGGCGTCCTGGGCTCCGGAATCAGGCCGATGCCAAGGAAGGCGAGCCCCATCATCAGGGAGAAGAGGATGCTCAGCGATACGTTGACGTCCATCTCCGTCCGGTCCGCCAGGGGGCCGACGAAGAACACGGACAGAAGAGCCATCCCCAGGGCAGCCGGGAGCTCGGGCCAATGCAGGAACTGGGCGAGGATGGCCCCTGCCATGGCTGCGTGGGAGATGAGGACGCCCACGAAGGGGATCCGGAGGCAGAAGATGAAGACTCCCACAAGGGAGCAGCCCACGCCAGCGAAGACGGCGGCGAGGATCGTTTCCCAGAGA
Source organism: uncultured Syntrophaceae bacterium (assembly GCA_964641935.1). GTDB lineage: Bacteria > Desulfobacterota > Syntrophia > Syntrophales > PHBD01 > PHBD01. The sequence goes on along the minus strand of CAZXMK010000058.1, from coordinate 6,112 downwards.
ATCATGGCTGTCTCGAACATCTGTTTCTCACTGGATCCAGGGGGACAGGTAGGTCCGCCCGTCCCGGACGATGCTGCGCACCCGGCACTCGTAGAGCACCGAAAGAAGGTCTTCCCGGAGGACCGCTTCCCGTTCCCCCGCGGCCAGCAGCCGTCCCCGGCGGATCAGGGCAATCCTGTCGCAGGCGGGCGGAAGGTGCTGCAGTTCGTGGGTCACGATAACGATTCCCGCGCCCCGCTCCCGTGCGATCTCCTCGATGAGGGACCCGAGCCGCTCCTGCCACTTCAAATCCAGGCCGGCCATGGGCTCGTCCAGGAGGATCATTTCCGGATCCTGGGCGAGGATCCTGGCCAGGTGGACCTTCTGCTGCTCGCCTCCGGAAAGGTGACCGAAGGGTCGGTCCGCGAGAACCCCCATACCCAGTGTCTCCAGCGCCCGCCTGGCCGCCCGCCGGTCTCCGTCGCCGAGAGGGCGGAGGAATCCCGCCTGGCCCACCCGGCCCATGAGGACCACCTCGCCGGCCGTCACGGGAAAGTAGGTGTCCACCTGGGTCCGCTGGGGAAGATAGCCGATTTTCCTCCTCAGATCGGCCCAGTCGCCGCATCCCAGCCCGCGGATGTCCCGGCCCAGCACTTCCGCGGAGCCCCCGAGGATGCTACGAAAGCCCAGCAGGGACATGAGCAGGGTACTCTTGCCCGCCCCGTTGGGTCCGACGATACCGAGGAATCCGCCGCGCGGGAGTTCCAGGGTGACGTCCCGGAGGAGGGGAGTCCGGTGGTGACCCGCTGTCAGGTTCCGGGCGGCGAAAAGAAGATCGCTCATGGTGTCATCGTTTCAGCGTGAGGAGCCGTTCGCAGTTGGATCTCAAGAGCGCTGCGTAGGGAAAGGTCCCCGGTTCCGCCCCGGGGAAATTATTCAGCATGACCAGCGGGACACCCAGCTTCTCCGCCAAGGCTCGGGCCTGGCGGTCGCCGTTCTGGAGGTTCCCGATGACCGCCGCGACGCCCCGTTCCCGGGCCCGCCGCACCAGGTCACCGAACTCCTGTAACGACTGTCCTTCAGGGGTGTCGAAGACGCCTGCCACGGGGAACCCCCAGGAGGCCACGAAGGCCTTCTGGCGTTGAGCCGCCAGGACTGGAGGCAGTGATTCTCTGCCGCTGGAGAAGGTTTGACGGAAGTGCTGCTCGATGCGGAGGATCTCCCCTTCACTCTCTTTCCAGGTCGCTTTCAGCCGGGCGCCCGCTTCGGGGTAGCGGGACGCCAGCTCTCCGGTGAGCCAGCGGCCCGTCTCCCGGTAGGCTCCGGGGATCGACAGGGGTGCCTTTTCCTCCACGATCAGCCATTGCCCGTTCTGCCCCACATGGGGCCGCAGGGCTTTTTGCAGGTCCCGCTGGAAGGGGTGGAAGAGAATCAGGTCGGCCCGGCGGATCGTCATCCGGTCTGCCGGCTTGAGGTCGAAGTGGCCCGGGCAGGCGGTAGGCGGCATCAGAGCGAGGGTCTCGAACTGCTTGCCTGCGATGTCCCGGACAAGGGAATCGATCATCGTTGTGGAGACCACCAGAACCGGCCGGCGGCCCGCCGGGCCGGAGGCGGCAGGGCCGGCCAGGATCAGCCCGGCGACGCATAGGAACACCGCGAGGCGGCACCAGGTCCGCTTGGATTCCGGTTCACATGGAGACATTGAATCCACTCATAACGGTGACGCCCGGGGCCGGGTAGCCCTTCAGGTACTCATACTGCCGGTTCGTCAGGTTCTCGCCGCTGATGAAGACGGTCGTCTGGACCTGGGATTCCCTCGGCGTCAGGCGGCAGCTCAACCTTGTGTTGAGCAGGAAGTTGTTCCCGACCTCGTCGGGAGACGCCGTTGGATAGCGCGGGTTCGAGACGAAGTAGGAACTCACATACTGGGCGTCGGCACTCAGAAGGAAGCGGTCCAGGAAACGCCACGTCACACCGCCGGTCACGGTATAGTGGGGCGCGTAGGAGACGTCGTCGGAGCTTCGGTCCAGATATGTCCCGCCGCAGAATAGTTCCAGATTGTGAAAGGGCGACCATTTCAGGGTGACCTCGACGCCGTCGGTGTGGTAGTTCGCCAGGTTTTCGAAATGCGGCGGCGGTGATTGGAAGATCAGCCGGTCTTTCCCGTAGTCCCAGAAAAAGGTGACATCGCCCCGCAGTTTCGTCGTGAAGGCATGGGAAAGACCGATTTCGTAGTGGTCCACTTTCTCCACCTGGAGCGTCCGCCAGCGGTCCCCCTGGTTCCAGGTCTTGTACATGTACAGGGCGTAGAGCCCGGGGTAGTTGAAGCCCCGGGCATACCGCGCGTGGAGCTCTGTCTCCCGCCAGCGGCCGACGATGCCCGCCTCCCAGCCGGCTTCGTCGCCGAAGTCGCTGTTCATGTTGTAGCGGATGCCTGCGGACGGAGTAACGCGGACGGTATTCCCGAAGGTCTGGCTCACCGCGATGTACGGCGAGGAGTTGATGAAGAAGGTGTCGTCGATGCCGGTCGTCGTCGTGGGCCGCTCCTCGTTGAAAGACCCGCCGTAGCGGATGAAGTCATAACCGATGACGACCTCGCCGCCCGTCCAGGGGCGGAGCTTCTCCTGGAGCTTCGCACCGCTCGTCTTCCAGTCGGTGTTGCTGTAGAAGACCTGGCGGCGCGCCGAGTCGTACTGGCGCCACCGGACGACGCCGTTGTCCTGGAAGACCTTGAATTGCCCCTCGCCCCATGACGAGACGTGGGTGGCCGTCAGATCGTAGACACCGTCGCGTGTATCGAAACGGGGGGTAACGGGCTGGGGTGCCGCAACCATCCTGCCCGGGTCGTCGGCGCCGTTGTTTGTGTACATGCCGGTGAAGGAGATGTTGATCTCTGTGGTCAGGTCATAGCCCAGACGGGCGAAGTAGCTCTGCATCTGCCCGCCGGAGTTTTCGCGATGGCCCGGGGAGGACTTGAAGCCTCCGGCCAGGTAGTAGTCCAGCCTGTCCACCTTGCCACCGTGCTGGACGAAGGTGTTGAGCGTGTTGTGCGTTCCGTAGGCCGCCATGGCCCGAGACTCGAAGCCCTGTGCGGTGCGCCGCTTTGTAACGATGTTCACGGCGCCACTGGACATGTTGCCCAGGAAGACCGGCTGCGCCCCCTTATAGACCTCGATCCGGTCCGCCAGGTCGACCGCGAGGAGGTCCATCAGGGGGTGGCTGAAAAATCCTTGCAGGATGGGCTTGCCGTCGATCAGGGTCTGGATCTCCGCTCCGGGCCGTTCGGCGCCCATGCCCCGGATGTAGATGGCCCCGCCCTCCGCACCGCCGTAACTTCCGACCAGGTTGTAGCGCGAGATGTTCACTCCCGGGACCCGGCGCAGGGCTGAGGGAAGGTCCATGGCTCCTGAGTTTTCGATCTGTTTCGCGGTGACAACGGTGACTTCGCTTGCATAGTCGGTGACGCGGTTGCCCTCGATGATGGGAGCAGCGACAACCTCCACCGTCTCCAGCCGGGCGTCCTTTTCAGCGGCTGGTGAAGGCGCTGCCAGGGTCAAGAGGAGCAATAGGGCGGTCAGTGTAAGAGAGGCCTTTTTCGGCGCTTGCAATGGGCTGTGTACCTCCTTTTAAAATGGGAAGAGAGCGGTTGGGGTGGGCGAAACACCCGAGTTTCAGGGTTGGCACATTACCTGTATTCGTAACATACATCGCGAAAAAAAGAGAGTGTTACGAAGAATGTTTTTATAATACACAAGGGTGCGATCTGTCAATTTCCTCGTGGTTCGTCCGTGCCGTGAAATACCCACAGTTCCGGTTTTCCGGGTCATGAGAGATCGCAGGATCCGCCCCGGTGCCCTCCGGATCGCGCGCTTTCCGGCTTGGGAGGGGTCGGCGTACCCGGGTTGAAGTCGTTGATTCAGCAGATCCGGGGAACCAGCTCCCCAGTAGGGAGATCGACGACCCGGGACCCACCCACGGCGGTACGTAGGATCAGCCGGCCTTTTCCAGCCTCTCCTACGGTTCCGATGATGGCGGCGTGCCGGCCCAGAGGATGTCCCTTCATGGCCGAGAGGACACGATCCGCTTCCTCCGCCGGGCAGAAAAGGGCCATTTTGCCCTCGTTCGCCAGGAAGAGCGGGTCCAGTCCGAGGATTTCGCATACCCCCCGCACCTCTTCCCGGATCGGCAGGCTCTGCTCGTCAACGGTTATTTCCAGGCCGGACTGGCCGGCGATCTCCGCCAGGATGGCCCCCAGCCCCCCGCGCGTGGCGTCCCGCATGCAGTGGACCCGGGGGCTGGCGCCGAGGGCTGCAGCGACGAGCCCGCTCAGGGGCGCGGAGTCGGAAAGGATCTCCGTCCGCAGGCCCAGGTCCTGGCGGACGCTAAGGACCGCCGCTCCGTGGTCGCCGAGAAACCCGCTCAGGATCACGGCGTCTCCGGGTGCGATGCTCCGGACCGAGAGGGGTGCGGGATAGCGGACGACGCCGATCCCGGTGGTGTTGATGAAGATTCCGTCGGCGGCTCCCCGGGGGACGACCTTGGTGTCCCCGGTGACGATCCGGACCCCCGCTTTTTCGGCGGCCTCCGCCATGGAACGGACGATCCGGTCCAGGTCAGCCAGGGGGAACCCCTCCTCCAGGATGTAGGCGGCACTCAGGAACAGGGGCGTCGCGCCGCAGACGGACAGGTCGTTCACGGTCCCGTGGACCGCCAGGGAGCCGATGTCGCCGCCGGGAAAGAAGGGCGGGTGGATGACGTAGGAATCGGTCGTCAGGCAGATTTTCGATCCCTCGATCTCCGCGACGGCGCCGTCTTCCAGTCTTTCCAGCCAGGGGTTCCGGAAGAGGGGAACGAACCGCGCGGCGATCAGCTCGTGCGACAGCAGGCCGCCCCCGCCGTGCTCCAGCAGGATCCGGTCGTTGCTCATGTTTCGTGCCTCCGTGATGTTTATTTCCGTTCTGTTTCGTTCGGGGCCTGTGCCGCGGCGATGACGGCCTGGCCGAGGGCGATCCCGCCGTCGTTGGCAGGCACCAGGCGGTGGCGCAGGACCTCGAAGCCGGCCCCTTCCAGGGATGACGTCGTTTCCTCCAGGAGCCGGCGGTTCTGGAAGCATCCACCGCTCAAGGCCGCCGTGCCGAGCCGGCTTGTCTCGCGGATGCGCCCGGCCAGGTCCGAGAGGGACGCGGCCAGGGTGCGGTGGAACGATGCCGCCAGCGACGCCGGACATTCCCCCCGGAAAAGGCATTCCGCCAGTTCCCGGATCGCCGGAAAGAGATCCAGGACGAGCACGCCGTTTTCTTCTTCGACGGCAAAGGCCAGAAGCCGCCCTTCCTCCGGCCCGGCCAGGGCCTCCAGCTCCATTGCCGCCTGGCCCTCGAAGCTAACCCGGCGGCGGGGCCCGAGCAGGGCCGAAACGCCGTCGAAGACCCTGCCGAGACTGGTTGTTTGAAGCCCGGCGAGGCCGCTGTCCATGATCCGCTCCAGCAGGTCCGGCGCCGTGCCCGCCGGCAGGATGCCTGACCGCCGGGCCGCCTCGGGCCAGGAGGCGCCAAAGGCCTCTCTCAACAGGCTCGCGGCGGTGCGCCAGGGCTCCCGGATCGCCTTTTCGCCCCCGGGCAGGGAGAAGGGCTTCAGGTGCCCGGCGCGGGAGAAATCCGTCTCCGTGGCCACCAGGAATTCGCCCCCCCAGGCCCGGCCGTCGGTACCGTATCCCGTACCGTCCATGGCGAGGCCGATCACGGGACCCTCGGCGCGGTTTTCCGCCATGCAGCTCACGATGTGGGCGTGATGGTGCTGGACCCGATGGACCTGCCGGTCCGTCAGGCCGGCGGCAAGGCGCGACGTGTGATAGCCGGGGTGGAGGTCGCAGGCGATCCGCTCCGGGTCGCATTCGGTGATCCGCTTGACGAGGGCGATGCTCACCTCGTGAAAATCCCTTGCCTGGGGCGTTTCCAGGTCGCCGATGTGGGGGCTGAGAAAGGCGGCGTCTTCCCGGATGATGCAGACGGTGGACTTGACCTGGGGGCCCAGGGCCAGGGCGGAGGGGTATCTCCTCCGGAGCGCTACGGCCCGGGGGGCGTAGCCCCGGGCGCGCCGGGTGACGGCGGGTCCGCCGGCGGCGACCATCGCGATG
>CAZXMK010000057.1:0-12571 GCA_964641935.1 uncultured Syntrophaceae bacterium | reverse complement strand
TGGGTCCGGTCCTTCCCTGCGATGAACTGGATGTCGTCGATCAGGAGACAGTCGATTTTTCTGTATTTTTCCCGGAATTTCGGCGTTCGGTCGTACCGGATGGAGCTGATGAGCTCGTTGACGAACTCTTCCGCCGACACGTAAACGACGTTCATGTCCGGGTAAAGATTCATGGTGAGCAGGCCAATGGCGTTGAGCAGATGCGTCTTTCCCAGGCCGACATCGCTGTATATGAAAAGCGGGTTGTAGTTCTTCGCGGGCAGTTCCCCGACGGAAACAGCGGCTGCATGGGCGAACTGGTTGCACGATCCGACGACAAACCGCTCGAAACTGTAGCTCGGATTCAGGTTTGAATCATACCGGGCCGCCGGGGCTTTCCGTGCGGCCTTTCCCTCCACCTTCTTGGTTTCCGCCGGTGTATCCAAGGGTCGGCCGTCTCCCTTGCTGACAGAAAAATGGACACTCAGGTCGATCCCCGAAACCTGTTTCAGGCTTTCCTTGATCAGAGACAGGTAGTTATCGTTCAGCCAGTCCTTGAAAAATTTGTTCGGAACGGAGAACTGAATGCTGTTTCCCTCTATGGCCGTGACCCGGATCGGCTGGATCCAGGTCTCGAAGTTCTGCTGGCTCACCTGCTTTTGAATGATATTGGTTGCTTTTTCCCAAATAATATCCACTATCTAATTACCTCATCCACAAGTTTTTCAACAGCTGTGGATAAATAAATTCGGTATTGCTTTGATGCCCCTGTGGGCCGCAACTGGATCAGGGTTTCCCGTCCAAAAGCAGCTGAATCAGCCGATTGAGCTCTTCTTCTCCGGAAAAGCGGATCTCGATCCTCCCGCTTTTCCGTCCCTGGCGGATCCGTACCGCACTGAGATAACGCTCAGCCAGGGACGTCTCCAACTGTTTCAGATGCACCGAACCGGGCGGCTCCTTTTTCCGGTCTTTATGGCCCTTTTTTGTCAGGAGTCCCTTGACGAGCCGCTCTGCTTCCCGGACGCTCAGTTTTCGCTCGATAACCGTCCGGTATGCCTGGAGCTGGGACGACGCCTGTTCCAGGGAGAGCAAACAGCGGGCATGGCCGGAAGAAATTTTTCCCGCCGTGAGTCCGTCCAGGATCTCCGAAGGAAGACGGAGGAGACGCAGGGAATTCGCCACGGTGGACCGGTCTTTCGCAACCCGGTGGGCGATGTCCTCCTGGGAGAGGCCGAACTTGTCCGCCAGGATGCGAAAAGCCTCCGCCTCCTCCACCGGGTTGAGGGATTCCCGCTGGATGTTCTCCACGATGGACCACTCCGCCGCGTCGAGATCCCCGGCCTCCCGGATCACGACGGGGACCTCTTTCAATCCCGCCTGCTGGGCCGCCCGCCAGCGGCGCTCTCCGGCAATGATTTCGTATCCTTCCGTCGCCCGGCGGACGACGATTGGCTGGATGACACCGCTTTTGCGGATGGAGGCGACCAGGCTCTTCTGTTCCTGGTCCCGAAAGGACTTGCGGGCCTGGAACCGGTTGGGGGTCAATTCCTCGATGCCGCACAGGATATAGGAAGGCCGTTCGTCGACCCGCTTGAGAAGTTCCGGAAACATGGCTCCCAGGCCTTTTCCCAGGGATGATTTCGTCGACATCAGGACCCGCATCCTCCGTTTTCCATGATTTCCCTGGCCAGCTCCATGTAGGAAACGGCGCCCCGGGAGCGGACGTCGTACAGGATGATCGGCAGCCCGTGGCTTGGACTCTCGGAAAGTCTCACATTCCGGGGGATGACCGTCTGAAAGACCTTGTCCCCGAAGTGCCGCCGGACGTCTTCGCTGACCTGGCGGGACAGGGTGTTCCGTCCGTCGAACATGGTCAGGAGGATTCCTCCCAGCACCAGAGCGGGATTGAGCCTCGCCTGGACGAGCTTGACCGTTGCCAGGAGCCGTCCCAGCCCCTCCAGGGCGAAGTATTCGCACTGCAGGGGTACGATGACGCTGTCCGCCGCCACCAGGGCGTTGAGCGTGAGAAAACCCAGGGAAGGCGGACAATCGATGATCACGTATTCGTAGCCGGAATCCGAGGACCGGACCAGACGGCGAAGTTTCTTTTCCCGGTCCTCAATGGCGACGAATTCGATTTCCACGCCGGTCAGGTCCTGGTTGGAACCGACCACATCGAGGAAAGGAAGACGGCTTTTCAGTACAACGTCCTGCAGGGAACCATTTCCGCTGAGGGCGGTGTACAGGTTGCGCTCGGGCAGGGCCTCCGGGTCGATGCCCAGGCCGCTCGTGGCGTTCCCCTGCGGATCCGCATCGATGAGAAGCGTCTTCCGTTCCGCTGCGGCGAGGGTAGCCGCCAGATTGATGGCGGTGGTGGTCTTGCCGACCCCCCCTTTTTGATTCGCGATGCTTATGATTTTACGCATGATTTTGGGGAAAGGGACTGGAACGTATTCACCCCCCTGACGCGACGGAACGGTACCATAAATCAAGGTTTTTTCAAAGGAGATTTTTTCAGATAACTACCTGATGTTGCACGCTTTTTTATAGATAAACATTTTTCGCCGGTCTCCGGAAAAGGGCAGTTCGTAATCGTGGATCGAAACCGGTTCAAGGCGGGCCTCCTCCGGGGGGGAGGTCCGGTTGTCGGAGCCGGGACCGGCCATGACCACAAGGTATCCTTCCGGTCTCAAGAAAGGAGAGCCGGCCAGGGCGAACCGTGACGGGGGCAAGAAGGCCCGGGAAATCACCATGTCGAAGGATCCGGCGACGCCTTCCCGCCGGAGAGAATCCTCTGCCCGCTCCCAGAGGACATCGATTCCGTCCTGCCCGAGGATTCCCGTGGCCCGCTTCAGGAAAGACGCTTTCTTGCGGGATGCTTCCAGCAGCAGGACGTCCAGCCGTGGGCAGGCGATACGGAGGGGGATGCCCGGAAAACCGGCGCCGCTGCCCATATCCAGCAGGCGCCCGTCGCGGCGGGGAAGCCGGGGGACCGGCGCGAGTGAGTCGAGGACGTGCCGGATGACGATCTGTTTCGGGTCGTTCGTCGCGACGAGGTTATGGCGACGGTTCCAGAGGAGGAGCTCGTCGATGTACAGGCGGAAGAGGGCCAGTTGCGCCGTGTCGAGGGGAACTCCGGCGATCCGGGCCCCCTCGGCAAGCATCTGGAGATGAGATTCTTCCATGGTTTTTCGCCTGCATGGTGTGGACGGATCCGCGTTCCCGGCCGTGCCGCGGAGGACATTCTTTCTCGTGCCCGATAGCAGAAGGGGGGGGAACGGACAATCAAAAAATGCGTGCGGCTCCGTTTTGTGGTATCAGGGTCACCGCCGGGAATAAAGGATACGGGGAATATGAAGAAAGAAGACCATCAGGAGATCCGGGTACAGATGGAAAATGTGGCGGTGGTGCTCTGCCGCCCCAAATTTTCCGGGAACGTGGGGTCCGTGGCCCGGTGCGCGAAAAACATGGGAATCGGGAAGCTGATCGTCGTCGGGGGGGAGCCCCTCGACCGGGAGGAAGTACTGCAGCGGGCCACCCACGCCGCCCGGGACCTGGTGGACACGATGGAATGCTGCGAAACGCTGGAGGAGGCCGTGGCCGGTTTCACGTGGCTTGTGGGAACGACCGGCCGCCGGGGATCCGCGCGCGGTCCCGGCGTCTCCCCCCGGGAAATGGCCCGGCGGATGTGCGATCTCAGCCGGAACAACCGCATTGCCCTGCTCTTCGGGCCCGAGGACAAGGGGCTTTCCAACGAAGAGCTCCGCCTCTGCCATACCGTTGTCAACATCCCTGCCTCCGAGGCGTTCCGGTCCATCAACCTGTCCCACGCCGTGATGATTCTCTGCTACGAGCTGTTCGTCGCTGCGGTGGATCCTCCTCCCGCTTTCCGGCCGCGGCTTGCTTCGTCGGCGGAGCTGGAGGGAATGTACGGGCACCTGCGCGATGTCCTCACCCGAATCGGGTTCATCAACAAACAGAATCCCGAATACTGGATGCTCCATGTACGACGGCTCTTTTCCCGGGTTCAGCTTCAGGCCCGGGAGGTGAAGATCCTCCGCGGGATCTGCCGCCAGATCGACTGGGCGACGGGACGGCCGGGACCCGACCCTGGGCGGCAGTCCTCGGAAAAAGCGCCGGAATGCGCCGCCGGCCCAGAAAATGCGATGGAATTTTACAGGGAAAAGAAGTAAGTTTCTAAACTTAAATATTAAATAACACCGGGCAAGCGGAGGAACGAATGAAACGGAAAACGGTAAAGACGGGGGTCCTTCTCCTGGGGCTTTCGGCCCTGGCGATCCTCATCGGCCTTGCCGGAGACAGCCCGGTCTCGGCCCTGGACCGGAGCACCTACCGGAGCCTCAAGACCTTCAACGAGATCCTCGACATCGTCGAGAAGAATTACGTGGAGCCGGTCGAGACCAAGACCCTGCTCCAGGGGGCCGTCAATGGCATGATGCGATCCCTGGATCCGCACAGCTCGTACATGACGGCGGACATGTACAAGGAACTGGAAGTGGAAACCAAGGGGCGCTTTGGCGGCATCGGCATCGAGATCACGATCCGAAAGGACGTCCTCACCGTGGTCTCGCCGATCGAAGACACGCCGGCCTACCGGGCCGGCGTAAAGGCCGGCGACGCGATTATCCGGATCGACGGCAAGTCCACCAAAGACATCACGATCATGGATGCCGTCAAGAAACTCAGGGGGCCGAAAGGAACAAACGTCACCATCACGATCATGCGGGATGAAACCACAAAGCCCCAGGATATCACCATCACCCGGGACATCATCCAGATCCGGAGCATCCGGTCCAAGGTCTTCGAGGACGGAATCGGTTATGTCCGGATCTCCTCTTTTCAGGAAAAGACCGCGGATGATCTGGCGAAGGCCCTGGCCGAGGTGACCAGGAAGACCAATCCCCTCAAGGGGCTTGTCCTCGACCTCAGGAACAACCCGGGCGGACTTCTGAGCCAGGCCGTCCAGGTATCGGATGTATTCCTGAAATCGGGAATGATTGTGTCCACCCGCGGCCGCGTGAAATCCGTGGAGAGCTCGGCGAAGGCTCGGGATAACGGGAACGAGCCGAGCTGCGCCATCGTGGCCCTGGTCAACGAAGGCACCGCCTCCGCGGCGGAGATCGTCGCCGGTGCCCTCCAGGACAACGGACGCGCCCTCGTCCTTGGAACGCAGACCTTCGGCAAGGGGTCCGTGCAGACGGTCATCCCCCTGGACGACGGGTCGGCCCTGAAGCTGACGACGGCGAAGTACTACACCCCCAAGGGCCGCTCCATCCAGGCGGAGGGAATCCAGCCGGACATCGTGATCCGCAGGACCAGAATGGTCGACGGCAAGGAAAGGGAAGTGGCGGAAGAGCCCCTGCGGGAAAAGGACCTGGCCGGCCACATCCCCTCCCCCCGGGAGAACGGCGAGGTCAAGGAAAGTCCGGCCGTGCCTCCGACCCAGCAGCGGCCGTTGCTCAAGCGGGAGGAAATGGGGGATGTGACCCAGGATAACCAGCTCAAGAGCGCCATCGACATCCTCAAGAGTTGGGACCTCTTCCGAAAGGGAACCCGCAGCAGCTGAAGAAAAGGGAAACGTCCCCCGGGCGCCCCGTCCGGGGGGGCCGGTGAGGACAAGGCCGGAACGGACGGATGGCAGGCAGAAAACGCAGGAAAAAGGGTAGACTGCTGGCGTGGATCGTTTTCCTCGCGGCGGTCGCGGCCATTGTCGCCATTGCTTATTTCCTGCACGTGGAGCGGCAGCGGGAGACACGCCGGGTGCAGGCACCCCCGCGCAAGGCCGCCCCGGCCCGGGCCGTTCCCGCAGTTGCCGTTCCCAAAGCCGTTCCCGCCGAGAAGGACCGGGCCGGGCGGACCGTTCCGAAACCAAGGCCGGAAGCGGCAAAGGCCCCGCTGCGGGTGGTGATCATCATCGACGATATCGGACACGAACTTGACCCGGTCCGGGAACTTCTTTCGCTCAAGACGCCCATCACCTTCGCCGTCCTTCCCGATGGCGCCCGGGCGGCCCAGGCGGCGGCAATGATTCACGGGGACGGACGGGAAGTGATCCTCCACCTGCCCCTGGAACCCCGGTCTGAGACAAAGGCCAACCCGGGGGCGATGGTCCTCCGGACGGACATGAAAGATGAAGAAATCCGCCGCCAGCTTGTGCGGGATATCCGCGCCGTGCCCCATGCCAGGGGAGCCAACAGCCACATGGGATCCCTGTTCACGGAGAACCGGGAAAAGATGGTCGTTGTCATGAAAGCGCTGCACGAAAAGGGTTTCTATTTTATCGACAGCCGGACATCCGTCCGGAGCCGGGCTCTTGAAGCGGCCCGGCAGACGGGCGTTTCCTTCGCGAAACGAGACCTGTTTATCGACGGCCGTTCCGAGGAAGAGATCCTCCAGCAGATCCTCCGGCTGGCCGGAACAGCCGATGCGGCGCAGCCGCCGGTCGTCATCGGCCATCCCTATCCCGGTACCATCCAAGCCCTCCGGAATGTCATCCCGATGCTCCGTCGTCATGGCATCCAGGTGGTTTCCGCATCGGAAGCGGTCCAGCCGGTGGGCGGCGACGCCAGGGCCATGCGATGAAAAAACGAACCCGCTCCATCCTTTGCCGGCTTTTCCTTGCCGGCGCCATCCTCCTTTCCCTGTACGGGTGCGCAACAGCGCCTTTCCGGGGCGGTCCTGCCTCCGTGCCGGGTCAAGGCGACGCCAGGGCGATGTTCCACTATTCCGTAGCCATCCAGTATATGCTGGATGGAAAAATGGACGAGGCCATCGCAGAGCTGGAGGCCGCACGCCGCTTTGACGAACAGTCCGTGGAGCTGACCATCGAGCTGGCAGTCATGTACGCGGAAAAAGGGAACCCGGAGAAAGTGATCGCCACCCTTCAGGACGCGACGCGCCGGCATCCCCGCGAACCCATGATTTATCTCCTTCTCGGGGGAGCCCAGGCCGCCCGGAAGGAGATGGACCAGGCCGAGCGCTCTTTCCGGAAGGTTCTGGAACTGGACCGGAATAACGAGACGGCCTGGCTGCATCTGGCGGCCCTTTATTTGGAATCCGGGAGGCACGAAAAGGCTCTGGCCTGTTACGACCGTCTCCTCGAAATTCATCCGGACCACGCGGCGGCGCTCTACCACCGGGCAAAAATTTTCCAGGAGTTGAAGCGGGACGGGGAAGCCGAGGCGGGGTTTCGGAGGGTCCTGGAGTTGCGGCCGGCTTTTGAGGCGGCCTGGATCGACCTCGGGTACTTCTATGAATCCCGCAGGCAGACGGAAAAAGCGGTGGATACGTACCGGCGATTCATGGAGCAGTATCCCCTGCGCATGGGGGTGCGGCTACGGCTGGCGGAGATGCTCCTCAGGCTCCAGCGGTTCGACGATGCGGAGCAGACCCTGAAGGATGCCCTCAAGATCGAGCCGGACAACCGGGATCTCCGGCTGACCTTGGCCATCGTCTGCCTGGAGCGCAAGGATCACTCCCGCGCCATCGGCATGCTGGAGGCCCTGGTACGGGAAGAACCTGCGGATGCACGCCTTCGGTATCTTCTGGCATCGGCATATGAAGAACGGGGCGACGCGGACAGGGCCATCACCGCCTACGGCGAAGTGGCGGTGAAATCGGAGTTCTTCGGGAACGCCCGGGTCCGGATGGCTTTCCTGCACAGCAAGGCGGGCCGGAAAGACGAGGCCCTGCGGACGGCCGGCCAGGCCCTGGAGAAAAAAAAGGACTACCCGGGGCTTTATCTGTACCTGGCTTCGCTTTACGAGGAGATGAAGAACCCGTCGGCGGCCGAAAACGTGCTGCGACAGGGAATGGTCGCCGTTCCCCGGAACGTGGAGCTTCCTTACAGCCTGGGGATTTTATACGAGAAAAGCAACCGCTTTGAGGAAGGCATCGTCCTGATGAAGGGGATTCTCGCCATCGAACCGGATCACGCGGATGCCCTGAATTTCATCGGCTACAGTTATGCGGATCGGGGGATGCACCTCGATGAAGCGGAACGGCTCATCCTGAAGGCATTGAAGGCGAAGCCCGGGAACGGTTACATTCTCGACAGCCTGGGATGGGTTTACTACAAGAAGAACGAATTGGGAAAAGCCGTCCGGTATCTCCGGGAGGCCGCTCTCGCGGTCCCGGATGATCCCACTATTGCCGAACACCTGGGAGATGCCTGTGCAAAGGCCGGGTACCGGGAAGAAGCCCTGTCGGCCTATCGGAAGGCGCTCAAGTTGAACCCGTCGAGTACCGAACTCCCGCGGAAAATCCGGGAACTCGGCGGGAAACCATAAAAAAAGGAGACCGGCGGATATGCCGTCTCCCTTTCTTTCCTGGAAGCCGCTGAAGGCGCAACCCCTATTTCAGCTCGTTGAGTTTCGTCCGTGCCGTCCGTGCTGAACTCGTGTTCGGATAGTCCTTGATGATCTGCTGCAGAATCATGCGGGCGCTGGTTTTATCGCCCAACTGGGCAAAGGCCAGTCCCTGCTTCAGGAGGGACGGGGGAACCTTGTCCCCGTCCGGATAGCTCTTGATGACTTTTTCATATTCCAGGATGGCCTTCTCGAACTTGCCTTCGGAAAAGTAGCTTTCGCCGATCCAAAACTGGGCGTTGTCGGACAGTTCGGTGCGGGGATACTTCTTGAGGAAATTCTGGAATTCTCCGCGGGCCTTCTCGTACTTTCCCTCTTTCAGGGTGGCGTAGGCCGCCCCGTAGAGGGTTTCCCGATCAGATTTCCCCTTTGTTTCCTTGGCGTTGCCTCCGTTGCTCCGGTGCGCCGGCTCACCTCCGTCCTTCTTGCTGATACCCATGTAATTCTCGAGAAACTGGATCTTCAGCGAGAGGGCGTCGATCTTTTCCTTCAGCTCGTCCTGACGGCCGCCGCCGCTGGACATGTCTTTCTTCATTCCGTCCACGAGGCCGCGGATCTGGCGAATCTGGTCTTTCGCCTCCGCCAGGTCGGCGCCCGTTTCGGCCTGCCGCTTCTGCAGCAGCGTTACGGATTCCGAGACGGTCCTGGCATCACCCTTGATGGTCTGATCGGTCTGGTCCAAGGCGGCGATTTTCTGCTCCGTCGCCTCGATTCGGGCGAGCAGGTCTCCCTGAACCCTTCTCAGGTCCTTCGAGGTGGCGCAACCGGACACCCCGGCCAGACCGATCAGAACAAAAAGGACAAGACAAAGCTTCCTCATACGAGGGGCATCACAGTGTTATTTTGCGTTGAGTTCGAAGTGAGCCCGGCGGTTCTTGGCCCACGCCTCTTCGTTGGAAGCAGGGTCGAGGGGACGATCTTTTCCGTAGGAGATCGTCTTGATCCGTCCCTTGTCGATACCCAGGTCGATCAAGTACTTCATGACGGCATTCGCACGTCGTTCACCCAGGGCCAGGTTGTACTCGGCGGTTCCACGCTCGTCGCAGTGACCCTCGACGAGAAGCGAATCCGCGGCGCTATCCTTCAGGTAGGCGGCCTGCGCAGCCAGGCGATCCCGGAATTCGGGCTTGATGTTGTACTTGTCGAAATCGAAGTTGACATCCGCAAACAGGGCTGCGAGTTTCTCGGCCTTTTCACGGGCGAGACGCTCCTGCTCGGCCCGGCGGGCCTCTTCCTCTCTCAGGGCGCGTTCCCGTGCTGCTGCCTCGGCGGCCTTCTTGGCGGCATCATCGTCTGCTGTCGCCTGGGCGGTGACTTTCTGCTCCTGCATTCCCGTGTCTTCCTTGACGGCCTTCTTCGCACAGCCGACGGCGACCAGGAGAACCAGGCAGGAGAGAATCACCATGGTCCGAAAGAACCGGCTCTTCATAATACCAATCTCCTTTCTTGAATGGGGAATCATAGTGAATAGGGTTAGACAACAACGGTACCTAAATAACCACAATCGGCAGGGCAGGTCAATGAAAAACCGGCCATTCCCGCAGACCTTCCGGTGTTTCAGGGTGTTTTGGAGATCAGGATGAGTTCCCGGTGCGGATATGCGACAAGGCCCCGGCAATGCGCTTGAGAGTCCGTTCCCGGCCGAGGGTTACCATCACCTCGTCGATTCCCGGGCTGACGGTCTTTCCTGTCAGGGCTACGCGCAGCGGCTGGGCGATGTCCTTGAGTTTCACCTGGCGTGACTCCGCCAGGGTACGAAGAAACGTCTCGATGCCCTCTTTGGAATAATTCTCGAGTCGGAGCAGCTCCATCTGAACCGCTTCCAGATGGGCGGCCGAGGCCGGCGTCAGGAATTTTTCCGCCGCCTTGGGATCATAGTCCACCTCCTCGGCGAAGTAGAAGGCGGCCCCGTCGATCAGTTCGAGAAGAGTCCGGCTCCGGGACTGGAGATCCCGGACCACCCCGCGCACGAGAGGCTCCCGGGCAGGGTCCGATGCCGCCGGCCAAAGGGGCTGGAGGGCCTCCACCAGACGGTCCGGTGAATAGGACCGGATGTAATGCTGATTGAGCCAAAGGAGCTTTTCCGGGTTGAACACCGCCGGGGACTTGCCCACGGCGTCCAGGTCGAACAGGCTCGTCAGCTCGCTGCCGGTAAAGATCTCCTGGTCTCCGTGGGACCAGCCCAGGCGGACCAGGTAGTTCACCAGGGCCTCCGGCAGGTAGCCCATGTCCCGGTAGGCCATGACGGAGGTCGCTCCGTGGCGCTTGCTCAGGCGTGCCTTGTCGGACCCGAGGATCATGGGTACGTGGGCGAAGAGCGGCACGGGAAAACCGAGGGCTTCGTAAAGAAGGATCTGCCGGGGCGTGTTGTTCACGTGATCGTCTCCCCGGATGACGTGGGTGATTCCCATCTGGGCGTCGTCGACGACGACGGCGAAGTTGTACGTGGGATACCCGTCGGCCCGCTGGAGGATCAGGTCATCCAGCTCCTCGTTCTGGAAGACGATGTTGCCCTTGATGAGATCCCGCATCAGGGTGGCCCCGCCCTCGGGGCATCGGAACCGCACCACCGCGCCCGGGGTCGGGGCGAGGTTCCGGTCCCGGCAGGTGCCGTCATATTTGGGCTTCCGGCCCTCGGCCAGGGCCGTCTTTCTTTTTTCTTCCAGTTCGTCCTGGCTGCAGGTGCACCAGTAGGCCTTTCCCTCGTCCACCAGCTTTTCGACCATCTGCCGGTGGATGCCGACGCGCTCCGCCTGGAAGAAGGGGCCTTCGTCCCAGTTCAGGCCGAGCCATGTCATGGCGTCCAGGATGGCCCGGGTGGATTCCTCCGTCGAGCGAAGCTGGTCCGTGTCCTCGATGCGCAGGAGAAAGACGCCGCCGTGCCGGCGGGCGAACAGCCAGTTGAAGAGGGCCGTCCGCGCGCCGCCGATGTGGAGATAGCCTGTGGGAGACGGGGCAAACCGGGTTTTGAGGGGTGCGTTCATGGGATTCATCCTTCCGCTGCGGGCGTTATAGGAGCCCGGACCGGCAATGTCAAGGGGCTTTGCTCACAGCGGCGGGGAAAGTTTACCCAAGGCGGGAGAGAATGTCCACCAGTTCCCGAACCGCCGCGGCCGACCGCTGCAGGTCTTCCCATTCCCGCTTCATCAGCTTCAGAACCATGATTTCCTCGACGCCGCCCTTTCCCAGCTTGACGGGAACACCCACGAACAATCCATTGATGTCATACTCTCCCTCGAGGAGAACCGAACAGGGGAGAATCTTCTTCCGATCCTTCAGGATGCTCTCGGCCATCTCCACGGCCGCCGAGGCCGGGGCGTAGTAGGCGCTGCCGGTCTTGAGAAGGCCCACGATCTCGGCGCCGCCACTCCTCGTCCGGGCAATGAGAGCCTCGATGCGCTCCGGCGGGAGAAGCTCCGGCAGGGGAATCCCGGCGACAGTCGTATAGCGGGGCAGGGGGACCATGGTGTCTCCGTGCCCGCCCAGCACGGTGGCATGAACGTTGTCCGCGGAGACGCCGAGCTCCCGGGCGATGAAGGCGCGGAAGCGGGCGGCGTCGAGTACGCCGGCCATCCCGATCACCCGGTTCTTTGGGAAGCCGCTGGCTTCGTGCGCAACATGGCACATGGCATCGAGGGGGTTGCTGACGACGATGAGGACGGCCTCGGGGGAGCGGGCGGCGGCCTCTTTCGTCACGGCGGAAACGATGCTCCGGTTCGTCGCCAGGAGATCGTCGCGGCTCATCCCGGGTTTCCGCGGGATGCCGGCGGTGACGATGATCAGATCCGATTCCCCGGCCTCATCATAGGCGTTCGCTCCCGTAAGAAGGGCATCGTGTCCCTCGATGGGGGCCGCCTGGCTCAGGTCCAGCGCCTTTCCCTGCGGGACCCCTTCGACGACGTCGATGAGGACGACGTCGCACAGCTCCTTTTCCGCCAGCCTCTGGGCCACGGTAGCCCCCACGTTGCCGGCGCCGATGACGGTTGCCTTCGCGCGCATGGACTGCATCTCCTTTCCTTGCGGTGGGGAACCTGTGTATACCAAAAAAAGGCGGAGCACAACGGACTCTTTCCCTTCTTCCAGGGGATTGGAAATCCGGGTTGCAAAAGACATTTCGGTAGGATAGGATCGCCGCCGGTTCCCGGCCGGGAGATGAAGACCGCCGTTTTCCCCGGGCGTTTCAGAGTCCGGTCAGGGGATGACTT
>CAZXMK010000056.1:0-12730 GCA_964641935.1 uncultured Syntrophaceae bacterium | reverse complement strand
TGCCGGGCGAGGTGTCCGCGGAGGGACTCCGGAGGCTCCCCGCCGTCCTCGCCGAAACAAGGCCGGACGTGGTGATTCTCTGCCACGGCGGCAATGATTTCCTGAGGCGCATGGACACCCGCGAGACGGCGCGGAACCTGCGCGCCATGATTACCCTCGCCCGGGAAAAGGGGGCGGCCGTGGTTCTGCTGGCCGTTCCCGCGCCGGGTCTCCTCCTGAAACCCCCGGCTCTCTACCGGGAGATCGCCGGCGAGATGAAGGTCCCCCTGGAAGATCGGGTGCTGACGGACGTCCTGTCCGACGGAAGCCTCAAGGGCGATCCGATTCATCCCAACGCGGAAGGCTACGGAAGGGTGGCCAACGCCGTCGTACAGTTGCTGCGGAAGCACGGAGCCATTTCCTGATCTCAGGCGGCATCTCTTTTCCGTTGACTGCAATCGGCCGCCACGCTAAGAAAGAAAACCCGCGACACACAGAATAACATTTAACAATTCGAATACATTAGAGATTTATCATGAGCGATCGGAGCGGACATCCAAACCCTCCAGGACTATCCGTAAACGGGAATACGGTGGAACCAGCGTTCCGGCCGCCTGCCAGGGAAGGTGACCCGAAACAGCGGATCGAGATTCGTCACGTTTCCATGTCGACGTCCCCCGAGTTCATCATCCGCTGCCTGCCCGACGGCACGGTGTCGTTCGTCAACGAAGCCCTCTGCACCCATTTTTCCATATCCCCCGGGGATTTGATCGGCAAAAACATCTACGACATCATCCCGCAGGAAAGCCGATCCCAGGCAAGATCGCAGCACAGAGCCCTGACACCGGAGAAACCGGTCGTCACGACGGAGTATCGGATCGCCGATCCGGACGGCGGGATTTCCTGGCACCAGTGGATGCTCATCGCCGTTTTCGATGATGAGCAGAACCTGACCGGCTATCATGCGGTGGGCCGGGACATCACGGAGCGGCTGAAAACGGAGCATGCCCTCCGGGAGAACGAGGAGCGGCTCAGCTTCCTGGTGGAGAACATGGGGGACATCCTCTGGACGCAGTCGCTGGACCTCCGGACAACGTACGTCAGCCCCTCGATTTTCCGCGTCCTCGGCTATACGCCTGAGGAGCGCTACCGCCAGAGCGTCGAGGAACAGCTCACCCCGGAATCGCTCAGGGTGGCATACGAGCGCCTGGCCCACGAGCTGGAGATCGACAGCCGGCCGGGCGTCGATCCGGACCGGTCCGTGACGCTCGAACTGGAATACTACCACAAGAACGGCTCCATCCTGTGGATCGAGAACGTGCTGAGAGCCATCCGCAACGAAAAGGGGGAAGTGATCGCCCTCCAGGGCATGTCGAGGGACATCACGAAGCGCCGCCAGATGGAGGCGGCCCTGAGGAACAGCGTGCAGCGCCTGGAGGAGTTGAGCATCACCGACAGCCTGACGGGGCTCTATAACCAGCGGCACTTCTACAACGCACTGACCCGGGAAATGACCCGCTCACAGCGCTACGGCCGGTCCCTATCCCTGATGATGATCGACATCGATGATTTCAAGGCCTTCAACGACACCTACGGCCACATGGAGGGGGACCGCGTCATCGAGCACCTTGGCGCAGCGATCCGCCGCTGCACCCGGAAATCCGACATCGCCTGCCGCTACGGAGGCGAGGAGTTCGTGGTCCTCCTGCCGGAAACAACAACCGATCAGGCCACCGTCATGGCCGAGCGGATGCGGGAGGTGTTCCAGGCCCATTCCTTCCGTCCCCGGAACGGCGAAGCCGTTCACAAGACCATCAGCATCGGCATCTCCCAGTGCGAGGAGGAAGAGGGGTCCCGGTCCTTCATCACCCGGGCCGATTCGCTGATGTACGAGGCGAAACGCCGGGGGAAAAACCGGGTCTGTATGTCGCCGGCGAACGCAGGCCCGTCGGGCTCTACAGAGGTCGATACGGGGACGGTTCCCCCCGAAGGAGGTAAAACGATGATTCCGGACCGTGAAGAAGCGCTTGCCCTGCTCAAGGCCCATGTGACGGATGAACGGATGCTCGCCCACAGCTTTGCATCCGAGGCGGTGATGCGTTCCCTGGCCCGGCGCCTGGGAAAAAACGAGGAGCTGTGGGCCATGGCCGGCCTGCTTCACGACCTGGACATCGAACGGGTGGGGGGCGACCTGACTCGCCACGGCATCGAGGCGGAGCGGATCCTTCGCGAGTGGGGATACGATCCGGAGATGATCGACGCCGTTCTCCGGCACAACGAAACGGCCTCGAAGCTCCCCCGGGAGACGGATTTCCATCACGCCCTGGCGGCGGGCGAGACGATCACCGGCCTCATCACCGCGACGGCCCTGGTCCAGCCCGACCGGAAGGTGGCAAGCGTCAAGGTAAAGTCGGTAGTGAAGCGGATGAAGGAAAAGGCCTTTGCCGCCTCGGTCCGGCGAGAGAACATCCTGGAGTGCGAGCACCTCGGAATCCCGCTGCCCGAATTCGTCGAGCTGTCCCTCGCGGCAATGTGCGGCGTCCACGAGCAGATCGGGCTGTAGAAAGCGGCAGAGTCCCCTCCCACCCGGACGCAGAAAGGGGGGCTGATTTCAGATCTGCCCCCCTGTTTCCTTCGGAAACGAGGTCGGACGGAAGCCCGCCTCCATTCTTCTTTTTCGCCCTAAGGCTGCTTTTCGGCCATCCCCTCCTCGATGACCGGCGGGGCCTCGCCGGCCCTGATCTCACGCCGGAGTTCCCGGATCTGCTTGTTCAACCTCGTGATGGTACGGTTGAGCTGGAAGCGCTCGATGACTCCCAGGAACCCCGTGAAGATGACACCCACCAGGAAGGACAGGAAGATAAGCATGTAGGCGGCCACCGCGACCCTCGGGAACAGGTCGTAATACTGGATGACGACGTCCGTCTGGTTCTGCAGGGCAAAGGTGATCACAAACAGCATGATCAGCATGACGATGACGATATAGACTACCTTCATCTCAGGCCTCCGGAAGCGGCTTTTTGAAAACGGGGCTTCAGTTCGTCCCGGGTTCCGGTGAGGCTGTCCGGAATCACCCGGATTCCTCCCACCACGGTCATGGAATTCGTATCACCGGACCAGCGGGGAACCACGTGGATGTGCAGGTGGTCCTCCACGCCGGCGCCGGCCGCCCGGCCGAGATTGATGCCGACGTTGATCCCCTCCGGATGGAGAGCCTCCCGAAGGACCCGCACGGAACGGTCCAGCAGATCGAACAACTCCGTTCTTTCCTCTCCCGTCAGATCTTCGAGGTTCGCCACATGGCGGGCCGGCATCACCAGCAGGTGACCGTTGTTGTACGGGTAGCGGTTCAGCATCACGAGGCAGGTCGCCCCCTCCCAGATGAGTAGCTCGTCGTCGCGCGCTTCCTCCCTGCAGAAGACACACCCTTTCGGTTTTTCTCCCTTGATGTAGGCCATTCTCCAGGGGGCAAACTGAACGTCCATCGGACCCTTTCCCGGCCCCTTCAACCATGCCGGACCGGCGCTGGATTATAGCCGCCCCCCGCAAAAAGACAAGGACATTTTTCTCCCCGCTCCACCGGCCGCACGCTCCCGGCCCGGTCAGGACCGGGATATCTTTCGGATTTCCTCGTAAAGGGGCTTCAGCTTCCCGTACATCTGGCAGTACACCCGACGATACAGATCTTCGTACAGACGGTGCGTGGCGGGATCGGGCTCGAAGACCCGGCCCACCCGGGTCATTTCCTGGCACGCCGTCGGGAAGTCCGGATGAAGTCCCGTACCCACGGCGGCATCCATGGCGGCACCGAGTCCCGATGTCTCGTAGATGTGGGGTCTGGCCGAAGGAAGGCCGAAGATATCCGCCGTCAGTTGCATGGCCCCGTCACTCTGGGATCCGCCTCCCGCCACCCTCAGGGCGGTGATGGGAATGCCGTTCCGCTTTTCCGTCCGCTCCTTCCCTTCCCGGAGCGCATAGGCGACGCCCTCCAGGATGGCCCGGTAGACATGGGCCCGGTTGTGAACGTCGCCGAAGCCGATGATGGCTCCCCGCGCCTCCGGTCCGGGGATCTTGACGCCCGGCGACCAGTACGGCTGAAGCACCAGCCCCTGAGACCCGGGAGGAGACTGCTGGAGCAGTTCGTCGAAGAGGGCCTCGGGCTCCACACCACGCTCCAGGGCCAGGGCCTGTTCGCGGTCCGCGAATTCGCGCTTGAACCAGCTCACCATCCAGTAGCCCCGGTACACCATGATCTCCTGGCTGTAGGCCCCCGGCACGGCCGACGGATAGGGAGGAATCAGGGGAATGGCCTCCAGGTATTTCCGGTTGGTCGTGTTGATGGTGGCGGTCGTCCCGTAGCTCAGGCAGGCAACGTCGGGCTCCAGGCATCCCGCGCCGATCACCTCGCAAGCCTTGTCGGCCGCCGCGGCAACGAGGGGAAGGCCCGCCGGTATGCCCGTCGCCTCCGCGGCTTCCGGGGTGATTTCCCCCAGGGTGCCGGTGGCGGGAACCAGGTCCACCAGCATGGACGGCTCCACCGGCAGGATGCGCCACTTCCAGTCCCACGAAGCCGCCCATCGGAGCCGCTTGTAGTCGAAGGGCACATATCCCACCTGGCAGCCGACGGAATCCGCAAAACGCCCCGTCAGACAATAGGTCAGGTATCCCGACAGGAAGAGAAACTTGTGGGTCTTCTTCCAGACGTCCGGCTGATGGGTCTTGATCCAGTTGGCCTCGGCCTCCGCCTGCAGATAGGCGGCGGTCTCGCTCATGCCGGCGACACGGAAGGCGGCTCCCCACAACCCGCCGATGGGTTTGAGCCCCTCGGTGCGGCGCTGGTCCAGCCAGACGATGGCGGGCCGGAGCGGTCGTCCCTCCCTGTCGACGTTGATCACCGTGCACCGCTGTGTCGTCAGGGCGACGGCCCGGACGGCCTCCTTCGGAACGTCCTTCCGGCTCCACAGCTCCCGGCAGGCCTGACACAGACTGTCCCAGTAGTAGCGGGGATCCTGCTCCGCCCAGCCCGGCTTGTCGGAATAGTAGGGATCGAGGAGAACCCTCGACTTGGCGACGAGGTTCCCTCTCAGATCGAACAGCAGGGCCCGGACGCTCTGCGTCCCGTTGTCGATGGCAAGAATGAAGGGGCCTTCAGGCATTGGTTATCCTCGATGGGAGGTTTCAGGTCAGGTGATCCCCAGTTTCTCCATGCGATACCGCAGGGAATCGAAACTCACGTGCAGAAGCTCGGCGGCTTTCGTCTTGGATCCCTCCGTCTTGAGGAGCGCCTTCCGGATGATCCGGCGCTCGACCTCCGCCAGTTCGTCATTCAGCAGAATTCCCTCCGGGGGGATATCGATGTCGATAACCGGAGGCGCCTGTGTGGAGGCGCCCCCGGAAAGCACCAGGTTTTCCGGGAGGATGATGTTCGACGACTCCAGGGCGATGCTGCGCTCGATGATGTTCTCCAGCTCGCGGACGTTCCCCGGAAAGGGGTAGCCCATCAGCAGCTCCATGGCATACGTGGAGATCCGCTGCACTTGCTTCCCGAAGGCCCTGGAGTACTTCTCGATGAAGAACTGGGTCAGCGCCGGAATGTCTTCCTTCCTCTCCCGGAGCGGCGGCAGGTGAATGGGAATCACGTTGAGCCGGTAAAAAAGATCTTCCCGGAAGGTCCCCTCCCCCACCTTCTTTGCCAGGTCCTGGTTGGTTGCGGAAATGATCCGGACGTCCACCCGGATCTCATCGGCTCCCCCGATGCGCCGGAAGGTCTTTTCCTGAACTACCCTGAGCAGCTTGACCTGGAGAAAGGGGGACAGCTCGGCGATCTCGTCCAGGAAGACCGTTCCCCCGCGGGCGATCTCGAAGAGTCCCGACTTGTCCGTCAGGGCGCCCGTGAAGGTGCCCTTCATGTGTCCAAACAGCTCCGACTCCAGCAGATTCTCGGGAATGCCGCCGCAGTTGATCACCACGAAGGGCAGCTTCCGGCGTGGACTGTGCTCGTGAATCGCTTTCGCCACCAGTTCCTTGCCTGTCCCGCTCTCCCCCAGGATCAGGATGTTGGCGGAGGTCTCGCCGACCTTCTTGATCGTCCCGTAGACCTTGAGCATCTCCCGGCTTTTCCCGATCATCTCACCGAAGGAGACGACATCCTCGAGCTGCTGGAGAAAGCGGGCGTCCTCGGTCCGGACACCTTTCTTGTCGAGGGCGTTGCGGATGATCGTCTTGAGATCCTCGAAGTCGAATCCCTTTTCCACGTAATCGTACGCCCCCTCCTTCATGGCGAGGAGTGCCGTCTCCGGGGACGCATACGCGGTAATGAGGATGACCATGGTGGCGGGGGCGACGTCCTTGAGGCGGCGGATGAACTCGATGCCATCGATCTTGGGCATTTTCAGGTCGGTGATGACGAGGTCGTACGCCGTCTTGCGGCAGCGGTTCAGCGCCTTGTCGGCATCGGAGGCGCAGGTCACCGCATACCCTTCCCGGGTGAGCATGATCTCGAGCAGCTCACGCACGCCCTGGTCGTCGTCCACGATCAGGATCTTTGCCATGTCCGTATCTCCTGTCCGGGGAACCGGATCTTACGGTGCCCCTTTCTCGCTCTCCGGAATGGGCAGCCGGATCCGAAACGTCGTCCCCCGCCCGGGAAGGGTATTCAGGGCAATGCTCCCCTCCATCCCCTCCACGATGCGGTTGACGATGGCCAGCCCCAGCCCCGTTCCACGTTCCTTGGTCGTATAGAAAGGTTCGAATATTTTTTCAAGGTCCGATGAGCCGACGCCCGGCCCGGAGTCGCTGATCCTCAACTGGAGGAACCGCTTTCCATCCGCCGTTTCCGCCGTGTCCGTCTCCACCGTCAACGTGCCTCCCTCGGGCATCGCCTGAACCGCATTGAGGAGCAGGTTCCACAGGACCTGCCGGAATTCCGTCCGGTTGGCCGATATGGAGCCGGAATGCCGGTAATTCCGGACAACCTGGACGCCCTCGTTCCAGTCCGCCACGTAGCGCAGCGACTCGATGACGTCGTCAATCACCGCCCGGGGATCGAAGGACTCGGGAATACCGGTGCTCGGGCGCGCCAGGAGGAGAAAGTCCCGGACGACGTTCTCCAACTGCTCCCGGCCCCGCAGGATGATCTGCATCAGCCGGTGGTCCGCATCGGGCAGGACCAGGCTGTTCTTGAGGACCTGGATGGACCCGGAGATGGAGGCCAGGGGGTTCCGGATTTCATGGGCCAGCCCGGCGGCCATTTCACCGATGAAGGCCAGGCGCCTGCTCTTCTCGACGGACTCCTCCATGCGCCTGATGGCCGTCAGGTCCTGGAAAACGAGGATATGGCCGATTCTCCGGTCTCTTTTGTCCTTGAGCGGGGAGATGGCGCACCCGAGGATCATCTCTTCCCGGTCGCTGCCCCGGAAGGGCATCTCGAAGCGGCTTCGGGGAACACCGCCGGGATCCCGGTCGTCCGCGAGGCCCGCGGCACGGGCAAAACCGGGAAACACCTCGTTGATGTTCCGGTTCTCCACGGTCCGGAAAGAGAATCCCGTGAGCTGCGTTGCCGCCCGGTTGAACGACTTGACCTGCTGCAGGAGGTTCGTGGTCACGATTCCGGCATCCACAGATTCGATGATGCTCCGGTGGAGCAGGTCGAGCTGGTCGAAGGCCGTCTCCTTTTCCGCCAGGAGGGTCCGGGCCTGCCGCTCGCGCTCCACGACGAAACTCGCCAGGAAGGCGATGATGTAGAAGGAAACGATGTAGGTCACGATCCGGGTGAATACATGCCCCGCCCGCTGATCGTAGAACTGGAAGTGGACGTAGTCCCCGACGGGAATGACGCGATAGTATTCCAGGTCGAGAAGGAGGCCGTAGCTCACACTGCACAGCGAGGCGATAATCATCCCTCCGCCCCGCCCGAGAAAAAACACGCTGTAGATTACGATCAGGGGATAGAACACGGCATAGACGCTGACGACGCCGCCCGTGGCATGAACCAGCCCGGTCACCAGGAAAACATCTCCCACACCCTGCAGGTACACGTTCAGGCGGGCGTCGGCGACAAAGTACCTGAAAACCGTATATACGGCCGCAAGTGCGAAGCTGGCAAAGATGACCGCCCCGAACCCGGGGATGGAGATCTCCGGGAGCAGTTCCTCCTCCTGAAACTGCAGGTAGAGGTAAATCGCCAGGAGAAGGGTCGTGATGAGGAGGCGGGAAAGCAGGAGGATCCTCAGCCGGGTCGGTGTGTTCTCATCATTGAGCGCAAACGGTTCGGTCATCCGGGTGGATCCTTCCCGCCCGTCCGGGGGCGTCCGCCGTCGAGTTTTCATCGGAATCCGGCGGTGATCCTGATTACTATGGGAGGGAGTTCCCGATCAACAGGAACTTTTCCGGGGAATGTTGTACAATGGACGCATGAAGCGACCGCTCTTGCCGCTGCTGGCGTTCCAGATCGCGGGAATCCTCATCGGGTCATCGTTCCGTCTGCCCGAGGCGATCCTGCCGGCTGCACTGGCAGCGGTTCTGTTGTTTCTGCTGGCCTTCCGGATCCGCCGCCGGAGCCGGGCGGCAGCCTGGACGGTCTGTGCCGGGATGTCCGTCACCTCGGCGATCCTCATACAGTCCTCCCTGTTCGGCGTCCCGCCCCCGGATTCGGTGTCCCGGTTCGCGGGACGGGACCCGGTGACCGTCCTGGGGACGGTCTGTGAGCATCCCCTCCGTTCCCCCGACAGGACGGACCTGACCGTCTGCACCTCCCAGGCCCTCCGCGGCGGAAACTGGGAGCCCGCAACGGGGAAGGTGCTGCTCTCCCTGAAGGATCCGGCGCCCCGCGATTTCATCTACGGCGACCTGCTGCGTTTCCGCGCCCGCCTCCGGGTACCCTCCTCCTTTCACAATCCCGGAGGATTCGACACGGAGAGGCACCTGCGCCTGCAGGGTGTCCGGCTTCGGGCCTCCCTGGCGGACCCGTCGGCGGTCATCCTCATCCGGAAGGATACGGGCAACCCCGCCCGTGCCGGTCTGGAGTCCTTCCGGGAAGGGCTGAAGCGGTTCATTTACGGGCATGCGCCGTCTCCCGAGCGGGAGGTGATCCAGTCCGTCATCCTGGGCGATGCGAAGGAGATCCCGGAAAGCGTCACGGAGGACTTCAACCGCACGGGGACGTCTCACATCATCGCCATTTCCGGGTTCAACATCGGGATCATTGCTGCTTTCTTCTTTTTCCTGTTCCGGGCGGCGCTGGCCCGGTCGGAGACGATCCTCCTGGCGTTTCCGGTCCGTCCCCTGGCCATGGCCCTGGCGGTCGTTCCCGTTCTCGCCTTTACGCTGGTCGCCGGGGCGGGGATCTCGGTCCTTCGGGCGGCCATCATGGTGCTGGCTCTGATGGCCGCCCTCCTGATCGGCCGGGAGCGTGACCTGTACAACGTCCTGGCCCTGGCGGCCATTGCCATTCTGATGGTCTCGCCGGGCTCGCTCTTCGACGTGTCCTTCCAGCTCTCCTTCGCCGCCGTGGCGTCCCTTCTATTCGTCGCGCCGCGGCTCGCCCTCTGGATTCCCCGGCCGGATCCGGACAAGGGCTCCCCGGCAGCCCGTCTTTTCAGGAAGGCCCTCTACCAAGTCGCCCTGTTCGTCGCCGTGACCCTGGCTGCCACGCTGGGGACCCTGCCGCTGGTGGCCTTCCATTTCAACCGCGTCTCCCTCATCGCGCTGGCGGCCAACCTGCTGGTGGTTCCGATCCTGGGGCTCCTGGCGATCCCGCTGTGCACGCTCCTGATCCTGGCCTGGCTGTTCTCCGACGGGCTTGCGTCCGTTCTGACTTCCGCGGCGGGCCTGCTGGTCAAGGTCTCCCTGGACCTTCTGTCATCGCTGGCTTCTATTCCCTGGGCTTCTCTCTATGTGCCGACGCCCGGCGTCCTGCAGGTGGCCGTCTTTTATATCCTCCTTGTCGCTTCGGTCCTGTGCGTCGAGGTCCTGGCGGAACGGCGGGATTGGGGGAGCCGCATCTCAACAGGTGATCCGGAAGACCGGAGAAACCGCCCGTTCGCCCCCTTCGCCTGGATCGCCGGGGCCTGCGTCCTGTTCCTTGTCTTCCAGAGCACGTACCTCCTGCTGGCGGATCGCCGACCCGGAACGCTCCGGGTCACTGCCGTCGACGTCGGACAGGGAAGCGCCACCCTGCTCCGCCTGCCGCGGGGAAGCCGCGTGCTCGTGGACGGCGGCGGCGTGCACGGTGTCTCCCGTTTCGACATAGGGGAACAGGTCCTTGCCCCGTTTCTCTGGCACGAGAGGATCCTCCGGATCGACGCCGTTGTCCTGTCCCATCCCCACCCGGACCACATGGGAGGTCTCCCCTTCGTCCTGAAAAACTTTCAGGTCGGCGAATTCTGGACGACCGCCGAAACCGCCTCCTCCCCGGAGTTCCTTCCGATCCGAGGTATTCTGGAGGACCGGGGCATTGTTCTCAGGACCATCGGCACCGCCTCGGAGGCTGCGATCCTCGACGGCGTCCGGATCGAATTTCTCCACCCGCCCCCGCGGGTCCCAAAACCGGCCGCCGGCGTCACCGACTACGGGGATGCCAACGATTCCTCCCTCGTCCTCCGCCTGACCATGGGCGAAGTCGGCATGTTGCTCCCCGGGGACATCTCGGGGAGAGTCGAGGACGAGCTGGTCCGCTCGGGACGGAACCTCTCCGCGGCGGTCCTGCTGGCCCCCCACCATGGTGCCCGGTCCTCCGGAACCCTTCCGTTTCTCCGGCAAGTCCGGCCGCGGCTCGTCATCGTCAGCTCCGGACGGGACAACCTCTTCGGACATCCGCACCCGGACCTGCTCGCGCGCTGCCGGGCCGTCGGGGCGGTGGTCTACCGGACGGACCGCTCCGGCGCCGTGACGGTCACGACAGACGGGCGAAAGATCGAGGTCGACACGTTTCTGAAGAACGGCGCGAATGCCGGAAGGACTTCCTGAGCCTGCGGCGCTCCATTTACGGGAAAGCCTTCGGCACAGCCCGGCCCGGGGGGAGTGGAGGGACGGCGGCGCCGGGTCGGTGCATCGAACGGGAGGGACGTCCGTCGAATGCCCCTCCCGTCCCGGCCCGTCCCAGAATGCGGTTGCCTTTCCCTGGCATCTGTGTTAGGAATCCGCTCTTTGAGAAAAAGGGTTTGGTTGAGCCATGGAAATCATCAGCGCGATCCGGGGCTTCAAAGACATCCTGCCCGCCGAGGCAGGCCAGTGGCTGTTCGTCGAAGAGCAGGCCCGCCGGGTCTTCCATGCCTTCGGCTTCCGGGACATTCGTATTCCGATCCTTGAAAAGACGGAACTTTTCGCCCGGGGGATCGGCGAGACCACCGACGTCGTGGAGAAGGAGATGTACACCTTCACCGACCGGGGAGAAGAGTCCCTGACCCTGCGGCCGGAGGCGACCGCCGGGGTCGTCCGGGCCTATATCGAACATGCCCTGTACGCCGCCGAACCGGTGGCCCGGCTCTACACGATCGGCCCCATGTTCCGCCGCGAGCGGCCCCAGAAGGGACGCTACCGCCAGTTCTACCAGATCGACGCCGAGATCCTGGGCCTCGACGATGCCCGGGTGGACGCGGAGCTGATCCTGATGCTGACCCACTTTCTCAAGGCGGTTGGCCTCACGAGCTCCCATGTCGAGATCAACTCACTGGGCTGCCCCCTGTGCCGCCCCGCCTTCCGGTCGGCCGTGGTCGCCCACCTGCAGGGGCGGGAAGAAGAGCTCTGCGGGGACTGCCGGCGGCGGATCCAGACCAATCCCCTGCGGGTCTTCGACTGCAAGATCGAGTCCTGCCGGGCCGCCGTCGAGGATGCGCCCCGCCTGGCCGACTTCCTCTGCGACGAGTGCCGGGCCCACTTCGGAACGGTCCAGGAATCCCTCTGCCTGTTCGGCGTGCCGTTCTCCATCAACAACCGCATGGTGCGAGGCCTGGACTACTATACCCGGACCACCTTCGAGGTGACCACCGACGTCCTGGGCGCGCAGAACGCCGTCGTCGGCGGCGGCCGCTACGACGGGCTCGTGCAGCAGTTGGGGGGACCGGACATCCCGGGAATCGGTTTCGCCATCGGCTTCGAGCGCCTCGTTTCGCTGATGCCGACGGGAGCAGAGGACTTCCGCCGGACGCCGGCGCTGTTCATCGCCGCCCTGGGCGCAGAGGCCCAGAAAATCGCCTTCGAGTTGGCGAACCGCCTGCGCTTGGAGGGCGTCGAGGCGGAGATGGACTACGCCGGGAAGAGCCTGAAGAGCCAGATGAAACGGGCCGACAAGCTCGGCTGCCGTTACGCTTTGATTATCGGAGACCGCGAGATCGCCGAACATACCGGCGTCTTCCGGGACTTGAAGAACAGTTCGCAGACCCCGGTTCCCCTCGATCTTGCGGGCATCACCGGGAAAATGGAAGCATTGCAAAGAGGAGCAGAAGACCTTGTCTGAATTCATCACCAAGCAGAAAAGAACGCACTACTGCGGCCAGGTATCGGCCGCGGACCTTGGAAAATCCATCGTGCTCATGGGCTGGACCCACCGGAGACGGGACCACGGCGGCGTCATCTTCGTGGACCTGAGGGACCGGGAAGGGCTCGTCCAGGTTGTGTTCAACCCGGAGACGAACCCCGATTCCCACCAGGTGGCCCACCGCATCCGGAGCGAGTACGTCCTCGCCGTCCGGGGAACGGTCCGCCGCCGGCCCGAAGGCATGGAAAACCCGAACATGAAAACGGGCGAGGTGGA
>CAZXMK010000055.1:0-13204 GCA_964641935.1 uncultured Syntrophaceae bacterium | reverse complement strand
CCGCCACGACCCGGTCCCCGAGTCCCAGGTCGTAGAGGATCTCCGTGATGTTGGGCGCCAGCGAGACGATCCTCGACGGCGCCGCCCCCAGGGCGGGAGTCGCAATGCAGAAAAGAAATGCGAATGCCAACAGGATTTTTTTCATGGATGGGCAATCCTATGCCAGGACGCCCCTGCCGTCAACCCCGACGACTGGACAATCGCGCCTCTCTCCTCTACAGATCCAACCGGACATGGAACTCTTTCGCCGCGGCCCTCAGGTCGTTCATGGTTCCGAGGGGAATCGGGATGCCGTCCCTTTCATACGCCTGCCGGGTGAGATACTCTTTCTCCCCGGGGACAAGGACGCGGTCAAACCCCCTGGCAGGGGGTGTTGCATGGAGGTCGTCCATCATAAGTCCCACGTTTCTCTTGAATGGCCCGACCGGCACGAATCGGTCCACGTTGATGGCCCCCAGGAAGTGCCCCAGCTCCCGGTGTTTTTCGTAATCTCCGTACATCCGGGGGATATTCCTGCCGAAGAGGGCTCCCGTGAGCGGTCCCGACAGGATGTCGAAGATCAGCGCGAGACCGTATCCCTTCGCCCCGGCCATCGGCAGGAGATACTTCGCCCGGTGCGGGTCCGTCGTCGGATTCCCCTCCTCGTCGACGGCCCAGTCGGCTGGGATGCTTTCCCCCTTGTCCCTGGCAACGAGGATTTTCCCGAGGGAAGCCGTGCTGGTTGCCATGTCGAGCAGGATCGGGTAGTCCCTGTCCGTTGGGACGGCGACGGCGAGCGGGTTGGTCCCGACGGCCGGCTCCCTGCCTCCGTAGGGCACCACGGCCACATCGGTGTGGCTGACGACGATCCCGATCATGTCCTGCCGGACCGCCTGCAGGGCAAAATACCCGGCAATCCCGAAATGGCTGCTGTTCCGGACGCCGACGAAACCCACTCCTTCCCCGGCCAGCCCGATGGCCTCGCTCATCGCGAAATGGGCGACAGCGTGCCCCAGGCCGTGATCCCCGTCCACGATCGCCGTGTTGCCCGACCGCTTCACGACCCGGATCCGGGGGCTCTTGTTGATCGACCCGATCCGGAGACGCTTGAGGTAATGGGGGATCCGGATCACGCCGTGGGACTGGAAGCCGAAGAGTTCCGCCGTGGTGATGGAATCGGCGACAATCCGCGCATCCTCTTCGCGGACCCCTGCCGCAGTCAGCAAATTCGCAAGGGCGGGGCGCAATGCAGCGCTCTCTACGATCGCGGTTTGTCCGGCCATTTATCTGCTCCTCGCTTCACGGATCCAGACGAGCACCTCGGCCGTTTTTCGGGCGATCGCGCCGAAGTCGCCCGCATCGACCCGCTCCTTCGTGATGAGATTGGAGCCGATGCCGACGCAGGCCGTGCCCGCCGCAAACCACTCCCTGATGGATTCCCTCGTCGCTTCGACTCCCCCCGTCGGCATGATGTTCGTCCAGGGCATCGGCGCGAGGAGGGCTTTCACGAAAGCCGGCCCGCCCACTTCGCGGCCGGGGAAGATCTTGCAGATCTCGACGCCCAGCTCCTCCGCCTGCGAGACCTCGCTTGCGCTGCCGCACCCGGGCAGGTAGGCGATTTTCCTGCGGTTGCAGAGCTTCGCGACATCCGGGTTGAGGACCGGGCCGACGATGAAGTGGGCCCCGCTCCCGATGTACAGGGATGCCGTGCCCGGATCGACGATGGATCCGGCGCCCAGGATCAGATCCGGGAGCTCCCGCCCGCACCACCGGCTGAGCTCGGAAAAGACCTGGTGCGCGAAATCTCCGCGGTTGGTGAATTCCAGGAGCCTGGCGCCGCCATCCGCGACCGCTTTTGCGACCTTCTTTGCCGTTTCAACCTCGCCATGGTAAAAGACGGGAACCAGCCCGCTTGCCATCATGGCGTTGAGAACATCCAGCCGTTTGAATCGTGCCATGCCTCTTGCCTCCTCGTACTCGTATGGCGTGCTTCTATCGTGCCGGGCTACCGGGATACCCTCCCCGAGGCCACGCCGGATGCGATGGCCTCCACGTCCTCGACACCGACACGGTTGAAATCCCCGAAAATGGAATGTTTCAGGCACGACGCCGCGACGGCGAAATCGAGGGCGCGCTGGAGATCATCGCCGAAGGTGCGCAGCCCGTAGATGAGCCCGGCCGCAAAGGCGTCCCCGCTGCCGATGCGGTCCACGATATGCGTGATGTCGAACAGGGGTCCCCGGTACAGCATTCGTCCGTCATAGAGAAGCCCCGACCAGGTGTTCCGGCTTGCGCTGATGCTCCCCCTGAGCGTGATGGCGATCCGCTTCAGACCGGGGAAGCGGCTCTTCAGCGCCTCGGCCACGGGCCGGTACGCTTCCGGATCGATTTTCCCTGCAGCGACGTCCGCGCCGGGCGCCCGGATGCCGAACACCTTCTCGGCGTCTTCCTCGTTCCCGACCGCCACATCGCAGAGTCCCACCATTTCCGGCATCACCTCTCCCGCTTTCCTGCCCCATTTCCAGAGTTTCGAGCGGTAATTCAGATCGCAGGACACCGTCAGGCCCTTCTCCTTCGCCTTCACGATCCCCTCGAGGCAGACCTCGCACAGTCCGAGGCTGACGGCGGGAGTGATCCCCGTCCAATGAAACCAGTCCGCGCCTTCGAAGACACGGTCCCAGTCGATCATTCCCTTTTCGATCGCGGCGATGGAGGAACCCTCGCGGTCGTAGACAACCTTGCCCGGCCGCTGGGACGCTCCGTTCTCGAGGAAGTAGATGCCGAGCCGGTTCCCCCCTCGCAGGATCTTTGACGTCCCCACGCCGTGGCCCTGCAGGACGGCGATGCAGGCATCGCCCATCTCGTTTTGGGGCAGGCGCGTCACGTAGTCCACCGCCATGCCGAAACGGGCAAGGGAAACGGCAACGTTCGCCTCGCCGCCCCCGAAGGAGGCGTCAAAGGACGCCGCCTGGTCGAACCTCAGGAAGCCCGGCGGATTGAGCCGGAGCATGATCTCGCCGAAGGTCACGATTTTTTTCATGGCAACCGCCTCCTCTTGAAGGGGTTACGGGACCCGGATCGTCCGGTCTCGTCCGGGCCGCACGCATTCCTTTTCACGGCGCTTTCCGCGACACGATGCAGCCCGGTCAGCGGATCGAACCCAGATCAACCCTTCGTCCCTCCTTGGCCGAGAGATAGGCCGCATAGATCACTTCCACGACGTCGCGCGCCAAGTCGAACCCGGAGGCCGGGTCACGGTCGTGCAGGACGGCATCGACGAAGTCCTCCATCTCCTGGGGATACCCCCGGATCCAGTCCTCGTCAGGGCTCGGGAAGTTCCAGCCCGCCTTGGTCTCCAGCTTCTCGGCGATGTACTCGTCGGCGAATACGTCGGGCGCCGGCGCGTACACCTCCAGCACGTTGTGGGGGTTCATGTTGACGTTGACGACGGCGTTCGAGAGGTACACGTTGAGGGTGTTGCGCACGCCCCCGAGGACGCCGTCCGACGAAAAGACCGTCGCCGAGGAGCCGTCCTCGAAGGTGATGACCATCACGCCCCAGTCCTCCACATCCTCCCAGGCCGAAACGAGGTAATTCTTCGGCTCCCGGAGGACCGATTCGATTCGGCTGTGCCTCGCCGTCTCGGCCGTCACCGACCGGGCGCGGATCGGCCTGCCCTGCTTGAGATGCCCCTCGTAATGCTTCAAGTGGAGGACGCCCCCGACGGGGTGGGCCCCCAGTCGCATCACGGCTCCGCCGCCGGAGGTCTTCCACGTCCGGGCGTAGATCGCGTGGGAGCCGGAATGGCTCGATTCGGCCCGGATGTCCAGGATGGTCCCCCCGCTGACCCTGATCAGGCTCTTGAGCTTGGCCAGGGGAGGGGCGTAGATCCAGTTTTCCGCGTACATGAATTTCACGCCGTTTTCCTTCACCGCTTTCAGGACGCGGTCGCAGCCGGCCAGCGTCTCCCTGAGCATGACGCCCCTGTCGACGCTGTCGCCGACGAGGGCCTCCGGCCTGTCCTTCCCGAAATACCCCGTCAGCGGCTTTTCGCAGATGATGTGCTTGCCGGCCCGGGCCGCCTCGATGCAGAACTGCTCGTGCAGGTCCGTGGGAACGCACAGATCGATGACGTCGATGTCGCGTCGCTCCAGGAGGCGGCGGTAATCGCCGGTATGCTCGGGGATGTTCCAGGCCTTCGCGAAGGCGGCGGCGCTCTGACCCGTTTTCGAGGCCACGGCGACGACGTCGGCCTTGAGGCCCCGCAGCTTTGCGAGGCTGCTGATGTGGAAGCGGGCCGCGAACTGCGCGCCGATCATCCCGATTCTCACTCGATCCATGCTTCACTCCTTTCGTTTGTCCTTCGCTCCGGCATCAGGGCTTCACGAGGATGTCGGGCCTGGCGAAGGCGATCCCGCCGGCCTCCGCTTTGATCGTGGGGTAGAGGATCGGCTTCGTGATGGGCTCGGGCCCCCGGGCGGTGGCCAGGATCGTGTCCTCCGATTTCGTTCCCGTCAGCGAGGGGTTCCACGTGAAGGCCTGGTTCTCACGGACCGCGTCCGCCGTCTGGAAATTCGCCCGGTAGTCCCTGCCGGTGTAGCCGATGGAGCCGCCCTGGTGGTGGAATTTCCACTCGTCGGGGTAGCCTCTTTCCCGGTAGGCGTCGATCCCTTTCTGCAGCACCTCGCTGGCGGGGACGCCCGGGCGGGTCGCCGCCATGAAGGCGCAGTCGATGATGACGTTGTCCCTGTACTTCTTCCTGAGCTCCGGGGGTAATTCCCCGAAATGGACAAAGCGCGTGAGCGAGACGATAAGGCCCCATTTTCTCGCGTTGACGGAGACCATCAGGTAACGGTCGATCGTCTTTTCCGTGGGGATGGGATGTCGGAACCGGAAGACGCGCTCGTCGGCCGCGGACATGAGCGTGATCGGATCAATCCGGTCCGCCCACAGCGCGTTGCAGAGCCGCCCCACGACCTCCGACTCCTTCTCCCCCTGCCTCGTCTCGATGAGCGTCTTTTCGAGAGCGAGGGAAACCTTTTCGCCGAGCCATCGGTAGCGCGTACGCTCCTCGGCCGTGAGGGAGTAACGAAGGCGGGCAATGTCCTCGGCCAGCACTGTTGCGCCCGGGAAAGGCACATCGGAGGCGATGCCGCCCTCTCCGGCCTTTTCCCTGACGATCGATGTTTCCCTCTCCTCGTGCCACGGGAACGACAGAACCGTGAAGCCCTGCGACCCCAATTTCTCCTCGTCAATCATCCGCGGGGATTCGATGATGTTCGAGATGGCGTATTTCCTGTCCGCGGTTACGAGAAGGGAGACGGCCCCCACCTCGGTGGCAATCCCCACCAGGTTGAGGCCGCCCCCGGTCAGCCAGGAGAAATTGGCCTGGCGCTTCAGGAGAATGGCCCCGAGGCCCCGCTCCTGAAGGAATTCCCGCACTCTTCTTTCCTTTTCCCTGATTTCGTCGGTCGGTGCCATCGGCGTGCCCCTGTCTACTGCGCCAGGACCGCCGCCCAGGTCGTGACGGGCCATTCCGTCTTGAACAGCTCCTCGACGGAGGGCTTGGCCGCCTGCCTGAACGACTCTGCATCGGGGATGATCACCTGCATGCCCTTCCGCTGGAGATCAACAAGCGTCGCGTTCTCACCGGTCTTGATCCTCATGCTGGCCCAGTCGGAGGCCTCCTTGGCCGCCTTCAGGATGAGGGCCTGATCCTTTTTGGAGAGCTTCCTGAAGAAGCCGCTGTTGATCAGGACCCCGCCTGTCTGAACGAGGTGGTTCGTCATGGTGAGGTGGCTCTGGACCTCGTTGAGCCTGAAGGAGGAGATCTGGGTGAGATCGCCCTCGGAGGCGTCCGCCCTGCCTTCCTTGAGCGATTTGTACAGATCCGGCAGGGGGATGGGGACGGGGTCGGCACCAAGGCCCTTCCAGACGGCAATCCAGGTCTTCACCGTAGGCAGGCGCAGCTTCATCTTGTAGACTTCCGCGGGGGTGTAAATGGGCACTTTCGAGGTCATCTGCCTGAGTCCCCGGTAGACGATCCCTACGTAGAGCTGTTTACCGTTCTTCTCCACCTGGTCTTTTGCCTTCTTCCCCAGAGGTCCGTTCCAGACCCTCATGAAGTGATCGAAGTCCTTCATGACGTACGGGGCGTTGAAAAAGAAGTACTGGGGAGCGGAAACCTCGAGGGGGCGCCCTCCCGTGGCCTGCATCTCGACCTTGCCCTGACTGCACCAGTCGTTGATTTCCTCTTCGGAGCCGACGCCGGGCTGGACCTGGACTTCGATCCGGCCCGCGCTTTCCTTCTCGACGATTTCCTTGAACTTGTCCCCGGCATCGCAGAGGATGTGGCCCGTCTTGAACGGACTGGCGAGGCGGATCACCGTCTTTGCCGCTTCGGCCGGTCCGGCCCACGCAAACACGATCAGCAGCAGGACAATGGGAATCATTGTCCTCATCATTCTTGCAATCTTCATCGCCGCCCTCCTTTCCATCAAATCTACTTTTTCTTGATCTCCGCCACCAGCTTGCCGAAGCGGATGTCATCCTCGGCCATCCGCTTCGCAAACGCCTCCGGGCCCAGGTAGAAGAGTTTCACGGACATATCATGGGCGTTCTTCTTGAAGACGGGGTCGTCCATGCCTTTCTTGAACGCATCGTGCAGCGTCCGGATCACGGCCGCGGGCGTTCCCTTGGGCGCCGCGAGTCCGCGCCACATGCCCATGGTGAAGTCGATCCCCTGTTCCTTGACCGTGGGGACGTCCCGGAACAGCTCGAACCGTTCATCCGCGAACAGTGCGATGATCCTCAGCTTGCCCGCCTGGACGTGGTTGATCCCCTCGGGGGGCGATACCGAAACGGCGTTGATGTGCCCCCCCAGGAGGGCCGTGACGGACGGGCCCCCGCCGGCGAAGGGAATGTGGTTGAACTTCACGCCCGCAGCCCTCTCGAATGCGAGGGCCACGAGGTGGACGCCGCCGCCTGCTCCGGAATTGCCGACGGTGATCATGTCAGGGTGCGTTTTCGCGTAATCGATGAACTCCTTCGTGGTCTTCCACGGGGCGTTCGCCCGGACGAGGAACATGGAGGGATCGTCGACCACGTTGATGATCGGCGCGAAGTCCCTGTAGGTGAAGGCCGTCTTCACCTGGTGGGGCAGGATCGTGATCGGCGTGATCACGGCCGTAAGCGTGTAGCCGTCCGGCTTGGCCTGAGCGCCCTCCGTGGCTCCCACGGCGCCGCCCCCGCCGGGCCGGTTCACGATCACCACAGCCTTGCCCAGGTACTTTTCCGAGGATGCGGCGAGAGCCCGGAAGATGAGATCCGTCGCCCCGCCCGCCGCATAGGGGACGATGATCTGGACCTCCTTTTCGGGAAACGCCGCCAGGACCGGAGCCGCCGTCATCAGGGTTAACAGTGCAACAACCATCATGACAAACATTCTCTTCGGCATCACATCGCCCTCCTTTCCGCCGTCCGCCTTCTACCCTCGGCGGATCGGCAGTCAAATGGTTGAAAGGTTCCAGACACCCTTTTATTTCTCGGTTGCCGGTGTTTCATCGAGGTGCTTTCTGTGCCCTCCATTTGCGGATTGCGCCGCGCAGAAGCGGGAAAAAGAGGAAGAGAAACGTGGCGACCAGGAAGGTCAGGGAGATGGGCCGGTCGAAGAACACGCCGAAATCCCCGTGGGAAATCATCAGGGCCTGGCGGAAGGCGACCTCGAGCTTGGGGCCGAGAACCAGGGCAAGGAGAAGCGGGGCGCCTTCGTAGGCCCATTTCCGCATCGCGTATCCGATCACGCCGAACAGCAGCATCACCCAGATGT
Organism: uncultured Syntrophaceae bacterium; assembly: GCA_964641935.1. Classification (GTDB taxonomy): domain Bacteria; phylum Desulfobacterota; class Syntrophia; order Syntrophales; family PHBD01; genus PHBD01. The sequence goes on along the minus strand of CAZXMK010000055.1, from coordinate 5,397 downwards.
CGGGGATGGAGTTGTTCACGGTGTACATCCCGGTGATGCAAAAAAGCATGACGAGGGGAAGGAGGATCCTCTTCGGGATCCGGAGGATATTGGCAAAGAGGGGCACAAAGGGAAGGTTGAGCAGCAGCAGGATGAAATTGCCGATGTACATGCTGGCGATCACCCCCCAGAACACCTCGGGCCGCTCCGAGATCATCATGGGTCCGGGCATCACCCCATGGATCAGAAGGGCTCCCAGGAGAATGGCCGTGGGGGGAGCGAACGGAATGCCCAGGACGAAGAGGGGGATGAACGCTGCCTGGCAAGCGGCATTGTTTGCGGCTTCGGGGCCCGCAACTCCCTCGACGGCTCCCTTTCCGAACTCCTCGGGATGCCGGGACGTTCTTTTTTCCACCAGGTATGACGCATAGGTGGCGATGACCGGCGCCGGTCCGGGGACGAGTCCGACGCCAAATCCGATTCCCGCGCCCCTGAGGATGGCGCCGGATGCGCGCCGGAGATCCTGCAAGGTGGGGTACAGGTCCTTCAGGCGCGGCACGATGACCTGCTGGCGCAGCAGTTCCTGGGGTCTTTCGACGTTCGACAGGATCTCGCCGATGCCGAACAGCCCGATCGCCACCGCCACGAATTCGATCCCGCCCAGGAGATACGCCGTGTCAAAGGCGAATCGGGCGTCCCCCGTGACGGGGTCCAAACCGACGGTGCCGATGATCAGCCCGACGACGGCCATCATCAGGGATTTCAGCAGCGAGGTACCCGTCACGTTGCTCAGGACGACGAACCCGCAGACCATCAGGGAGAAGTACTCCGCGGGGCCGAAGGCCAGCGCGGCCTCTGCCAGGGGCGGGGCAAGGAATACCAGGCCCATGATCGCCAGGGTGCCGGCAATGAAGGAACCGATGGCACAGAGGGCGAGCGCGGCACCGGCTTTCCCCTTCTGGGCCATCTGGTAGCCGTCGATGCAGGTGATGACGGAGGCCGTTTCTCCGGGGACGTTGAGGAGGATGGAGGTCGTCGAGCCCCCGTACATGGACCCGTAGTAGATGCCGGCAAGCATGATGAGCGCCGTCGTGGGGTTCAAGCCGAAGGTGACCGGCACGAGGAGGGCGATGCCGGCAATCGGACCCAGGCCGGGAAGGATGCCGACCAGCGTACCCACGATGGCCCCGACCAGGCAGTACGACAGGTTGACCGTGGTTGTCGCAACGGCGAACCCTTCGAATAGAAGCTGGAGGGACTCGAGCATCGCGTGCTCCTATATGCCGACCAGGCCCTTTGGCAACGGGATCTTCAGCAGATACACGAAAAGGGCGTACGAGGACGCAGCCGTCAGCAGCGACACGGAAAGAAGGAACGCCCATCCCTTGATACCGAGACTTCTGAGCAGGAGAAGCATGAGGAGAAACGACATCAGCGGGAACCCCATCGTCGTGAAGCCGGCCACGGCAAACACGGTGACTCCCAGGAACATCGCCAGTTGCTTTACGGAGACGGGCGCTTGCGCTCCTGTGTCCATCGCGCCAGGCACGGTCCTGTCCTGGAGCCGCTGGGCGATAAAGAGACCGGAAAGGACCATGAGCAGGATCCCCAGCATCAAGGGGAACAGGCCGGTGCCCGCAGCGCGGAAATCCCCGATCGGCATCTTCAGCGAAAGGACCGCCGTGATCCCCCCGAAAAGGAAAAGGATGCACCCCCCGATCACTTCATCCCGCTTTGACTTCATCTGCCTTCCCGGTAGCCCAATCGATGGGAAATCTCGGATGCGGTCCGGATGACTTCATGCCTGAGCACGTCCTGGATGAGCTTTTTCGTGATTCGAACGGACGGGCCGGAGATGCTGATGGCGGCAATGGGAATGCCTTTCTCGTTCAACACGGGAGCCGCGACGCAGCGAATCCCCCTTTCGTTCTCCTCGTCGTCGATGGCGTAGCCCTGGCTTCTCACCGTCCGGAGATGGTCTCTGAAACGATCGGGATCAGTGATGGTGTTCGCCGTCCGAGGGAGAAGATCCTTCTCCCGGATGAATTCCTCGAGGGCCTCTGCCGGCAGGTGGGACAGCAGAGCCTTGCCGACGGCGCAGCAGTGGGCGGGATTTCTTGCCCCGAGCCTGGACGCCATTTTCAGGCCGCTCGAGCCCTGATGATTTTCGATCTTGTCGATGTAGACGATTTCGCCGTTGTCCAGCAGGACCAGGTGAACGGTCTCCCGGATCTTGTCCGCCAGGGCTCGCAGAGCCGGTTCGGCCGTTCTCCGGAGATCGAGCTGGTTGGCCAGCCGAGTCCCCAGGTCCATGAGCTTCAACCCGAGGAAGTAATTCCGTGCCTTGCCGTTCTGGCGGACGAACCCGTAATGCGAAAGAGAAGAGAGGATGCGGTGCACCGTTCCCTTGGGCAGGCTCAAGCCGGCTGCAATGTCGCCCAGGCTGATCCCCTGGGGGTTCTGCCCCACCATGTCGAGGATACGGGACACTCGCTCAATCGTTTGAACGTGATTGCTTGGTTTCCTCGGCAGGGCCATGGCGACCGGTCCATCGTTTCGCATTACGGAACGTGATTTCGTATACCATGAACCGATAAATTTGTCAATTTCTTGCAGAATCCGGCGCGGCGGCATCGAAGGCCCGTCGACGGGACCGGCTGCGGCCGGAGGCCGCATCCGATGTGCGGGTTTCGGAATGCCGGGGAACCGCCTACACTCCGCTGAACGCCGAGAATCCTCCATCCACGGCGATGACGGCGCCGGTGACGAATTCCGCCCCGGGGGAGAGCAGCCAGAGAAGAGCGCCCAGAAGATCATCGGGATTGCCGAACCGGCGCATGGGGGTGTGATCGAGGATGGCCCGGCCGCGAGGGGTCAAATCTCCCGTCTTCCCGTCATACAGCAGAAAGTGGTTCTGCCGTGTGTGGAAGAAGCCGGGCGCGATGGCGTTGACCCGGATCCGCGGGGAGTACTCCTGAGCCATGTGAACGGCCAGCCACTGCGTGAAATTACCGACGGCCGCCTTTGCGGCGCTGTAGGCAACCGTGCGGGTCAGCGGCCGGTGGCCGGCCATTGACGCGATGTTGATGATGACTCCCTCTCCCTGATCCGCCATCAGGCGGCCGAACACCTGGCAGGGCAGGACGGTCCCCAGAAGGTTCAAATCCACCACCTGCCTCAGCGCCTCTTCGGGCAGATCGAAAAAGGGCTTGTCCGGACCGGTCGTCGCCCCGGGATCGTTGCCGCCGGCGGCGTTGATCAGGCCGCAGACAGGGCCGAATCGTGCATGGATCTCCCTGGCGGCCCCCAGAAGGGACTCCTTCGAGAAGATGTCTGCCTGCACCAGGGTGGCGGCTCCGGGCCCCTTGTCCAGTTTCTCTTTCAGTGACCCGGCCCCCGCCGGATTGCGAGCCAGAATGGCCACATTGGCGCCCGTCCGAACGAGCGCACTGGCCATCTCGGAGCCCAGCACGCCGGTTCCGCCTGTCATGACCACGGTGCATCCGGTGAAATCATGCGACTGGATCAGCTTTTCAAGGTCCACCCTTACGCCCCCCCGCACGGCACTGCGCCCCGTTCGCACGGACGCCGTGCCCTTTTCCCGAAACGGCCGGTCATGTCCCCCGGCGGCTTGCGAACTCCTCGCCGAAGTACGCCACGGCATTCCGGAAACAGATGTCCTTGACCATGCTGCCCAACAACTCCATGTCATCGGGCAGCTCCCCGTTTTCCACATCGGTTCCGATGAGGTTGCACAGCACCCGCCGGAAGTACTCGTGTCGCGGAAAGGACATGAAACTGCGAGAATCGGTGAGCATGCCCACGAAGCGGCTCAGCAGCCCCATGTTGGAAAGGGAGTTGATCTGCCTCTCGATGCCGTCCTTCTGGTCGTTGAACCACCAGGCCGACCCGAACTGCATCTTCCCGGGAATGACCCCGTCCTGGAAACAGCCGATGGCGGTTGCAAACACCTCGTTGTCGCGGGGGTTCATCGCGTACAGGACGGTCTTGGCCAGCCGGCCGTTGCTCTCGAGACGGTCCAGGAACCGGGCGAGGGCTCCGGCTATTTCGAAATCGCCGATCGTGTCGTACCCGGTGTCCGGGCCGAGGGCCTTCAAGGCCCGGCTGTTGACGTTTCGCAGGGCGCCCATGTGAAGCTGCTGGACCCAGCCCTTTTCCGCGTTCATCGAGGCGAGTTCAATCATCACCGCGGACTTGTATTTCAGGGACTCGCCGGGCGTCGGCTTCTTCCCCCTCCTCGCCTTGTCGAACGCCCGGGCGGCGTCCTTCGCCGCAAAGGCAACGGCATAAGGATGCTCGATGCCGTGGTCCGACAGGCGGCAGCCGGCCTCGTGGAAGAAATCGTGGCGCTTCCGTATGGCCTCCAGAAAAGACGTGTAATCCGATATATCCTTGTCTGTTGCCGCCTCGAGCCGCGCCACCCAGCGGTTGAACAGCACGGGCGCGTCTATGGCCAGAGCCTTGTCGGGACGAAAGGCGGGCAGAACACTCACAGGAAAGGATTGTTCTTCCCTCAGGAGTCGATGATGTTCCAGCGTGTCGACCGGGTCATCGGTGGTGCACACCACGCGCACGTTCATGCGCTGCATGATGCGGCGCGCGCTGAAATCATCCGAACGGAGCATGTCCGAGCACGTGCCGTATATCTCTTCGGCGGTCTCGGGACAGAGGAGTTTTCCGGAGATCCCGAAGTAGCGTTTGAGCTCCAGGTGGGACCAGTGATAGAGCGGATTGCGAAGCGTCCGGGGCACGGTGGCTGCCCAGGACTTGAATTTATCCGGATCGCCCGCATCCCCGGTGATCAGATGCTCGGCGATGCCGTTGGCCCGCATGGCCCGCCACTTGTAGTGATCGCCCCGAAGCCAGATGTCGGTGAGATTCGCAAATTTCTTGTTCGCAGCGATCTCGTCCACCGGGAGGTGACAGTGGTAATCGAAGATCGGCATCCCCTCGGCGAATTCATGGTACAGGGTTTTCGCCGTCGGGCTATGCAGCAGGAAATCCTCGGTTAGGAACGGCTCCACGGCCACCTCCTGATTTCCATTCTCCGCGGATCGGGGAAAAGGGGAAGAGGACTCCGCAATCCGGCTCGCTCTCCTTTACTCCTCCTCGCCGTCCGCTGCGGACACCCCGTCGATTCGTCGGCACACACCGGCGCCAGGATCCCCGGCCCGACAAGAATTTGATCTTGATGGCCGAAGTCTAAGGCATGGTGATCGTGCATGTCAAATGGGGATTTCACGGCCTGGTCGGGCCATGATGCACCGGCCGTGCTTCTCGGAAATGCGCTGCCTGCGCAGGCAGCCTGCCCCGTCTCCCGCGCGGGCTAATCCTTCGTGTCGAGCCAGGCCCGGGCGTGGGATTCATCCCGGAACGCCCGCAGGGATGTGCTGCGGT
>CAZXMK010000054.1:0-13308 GCA_964641935.1 uncultured Syntrophaceae bacterium | reverse complement strand
TACGTGAACAGCATCGCCGCAAATCCCATCAGGGCGAGGACGGCCAGTCGTTTCCCCCTCCAGCCCCGGATGAACCGGGCATGGAGCAGGGCGGCATAGACGACCCAGGTGACAAGAGACCACGTCTCCTTGGGGTCCCAGCTCCAGTAAGCCCCCCACGCATAATGGGCCCAGACGGACCCGGTGGCGATCCCCAGGGTCAGGAAAACAAACCCCAGCAGTACACTCTGGTAGAGCAGTTCCTCCAGGTCGTCCTCGTCCGGAATATGCGAGAAGAAACGGGTGGAACCCGTGCCCGGATTTCCCCGCCGGAGCTTGATCAGGTACAGGATCGCCAGGCCGAAGGCCACCGTGAAGGCGGCATATCCCATGAAACAGGTGATGACGTGGCTCGTGAGCCAATTGCTCTGGAGGGCCGGGATCAGAGGCTGGATCCGGTCGCTGACCCCAGGTGAAATGGAGGCGTAGGCCATCAGCAGAAAGGCAATGGGAACCACGAACACACCAACCGTGCGGTTCCGCGTCCGCCACTCCACCAGGAGGTACAGAAAGGCCACCGCCCAGGAAAAAAACACAAGGGACTCGTAGAGATTCGACAGGGGGGCATGCCCCATTCCCAGCACGTAGGACTCCCTCCACCGGAGGAGCAGGGCTGCCGTATGAGCCATCAGTCCCGCCGCCAGTATCCAGGAAGCCACCTTCCCCCATCCGTCCCGTCCGCGGACGATACCGATCAGGTATCCCGTGAAGGAAGCAAAATACAGAAATGTAACCCACGCCAGGATCTTCGAACTGATCATTGCGGTGTGTCCTTTTTCTCCCGGAGCGCCCCGGCCAGACCGTCCAGTTCACGGTCCAGCCCCGCCGACGTCCGCAGGCTTCGCCCGGCAATGGAGATCCGGAGCTTTCCCCTGTTCTCCTCCACGAGCATCCAGACACGGCGGTGATCCACCAGGAAGACGATCATCAGTCCCGCCACAAGGACCAGGCCGCCCAGGGCAACCAGGGGAACCCCCGGATCGGTCGCGGCCTTCAGAACGGTGTAATATCGCGCCTCGATGCCCCGAAGCGAGAAAACATAGGGGGAGAACAGTCCCGGATTGAAAAGAGGCACCTGTTCGAAGAGCCCCGGGTTCCCCTCCCGGATCTTCTCGATTTCCTGGAAGACCCAGAACTGGACCGCGCCCCGGTCGGACCGGACGCCGAGCTTCATTGCCGGCCCCATCTGCATCATGTTCTCCTCGACCCGCAGAACCTGGACCGTCCCATCCCCGTCCGGCAGGTCGAAGGACTCCCCGAGCGTAACGGCCAGATCTTTCCGGTCCCCTCCCTTCCGGGTAAAGGACAGGCGGGCCTTTCCGTCGGCGGACTGGCCGTAGCTCGACTGGTAGAAGCGGATCCCTTCGAAGGTCAGGGGGTGGTTTACCAGAAGTGCACCCTGGAAGGCCGGTTGTCCCTCCTTCAGGAAGGTCAGGTCGGACCGGTAGGTCTTGGGCATGCCGTTTTCGTAGGTCTCAATGAGGAAACGGTCACACCGGATCCCGAATCCGAGCTTGTGCTGCCCCTTTCCACCCGCCAGGTCGGCGGCCACGGCCGTTTCCCCTTCGCCGATGTGCACATAGGCGTCAAATCCGAAGAGGGAGCCCGCCACCCCCCCCGCCACGATGAGGAGGACGCCCAGGTGGATGGCGTACACGCCCAGATGGGTGATCCGCCCCTTCTGTCCCTGGAGGACGACGCCCCGGGATGTCTCCGACCGGCGGATGTCGCGGTATCGCCCGCGGAGCGCGCCTTCGGCCCTTGCAACCGCCTCGTCCCGCCCTCCTTTGACATAGGCCGTCCGCTCCGGAGGCACATCGCGGAACAGCCCTTCCGCCGCGGGCGGCTCCGCCTTGAAGCGCCGCCAGGAGGCGGGGAAGCGGTTGACGGAACAGACGACGAGGTTGGCCGTCAGGAGACCCATGGCGAGCAGAAACCACACGGAGTGATAAAGGTCAAAAACCTGCAGGGCATCAAGAATGCGAATCGCTCCCGGAGACAGCCGCCGGGCCAGCTCCTGGGCGGACTCCTGCTGCGGCACCAGCGTTCCGATCACGGCGAGAACGGCCAGGACGGCCAGAAGGACCAGGGTGAGACGAACGGAAGAGAAAAAGGACCAGACAGGGTTGTTTCTGATGCCCAATGGGCGGACCTCCGGTGTAGATGTAACTACCCGACCGTCCGCCCGTCCTGTCCGGCAGCGCCGTCGGGAATGGCTCCTTTTTATCATCGACGGAATGGCAAGGCAAGAGACGAGACGCGCAAACGGGCGCGGCCCGCCTTTTCCGTCCGCCTGTCGATATACCCGTCTTTATCAGCGAGGCGGCTTCTCCGGCTTCCGGGGAAATCCCCGCCGGCGTCTTACTTTCCAGTGAATTCAGGCAGCCGCTTGGCGAAAAACGCCCGGGCCCCTTCCTGGTAGTCGCGGGTCTTGCCCGCCCGGATCATCCCGGACCGTTCCCGCTCCAGCTGCCGTTCCAGGAGGTCCATCATGGAGTGGTTCATGTTCTCCTTGGCGATGGCGAACGCCGTCGTGGCACCCCGGGCGAGGCGGCCGGAAAGTTCATGGACTTCCCGCTCCAGCTCCGGGTCTTCCACGACGCGGTTGACGAGCCCCCACTCCAGGGCCTGCCGGGCGTCGAAGACCGTGTCGAGGAAAATCAGCTCGTTGGCCCGGGAAAATCCGATCAGGAGCGGGACCAGGAGCGCCCAGGCCCCGTCGGGGACCAGCCCCAGGCTCGTGTAGGCCTGCCGGAACCGGGCCGAGGCCGCGCAAAGGCGCAGGTCACAGGCGGCGGCCAGGCTGATGCCGGCTCCCCCGGCAGCCCCGTTTATGGCGGCGAGGACGGGCTTGCGCATCGTCCGGATGGCCAGGATGGCGATGTTCAGGAGCTTGATGATCTGCCGGAGGGGTTCCGAGGGGTTCGTGTCCAGGGAATCCCGGAACTCGCCGATGTCCCCGCCGGAGCAGAAGGCACGCCCCTTCCCCGTCAAAACCACGCAGCGCACCTCGTCGTCTTCGGCACAGATCTCCAACCCTTTCACAATGTCCGTCAGGTGGCCCGTACTCAGGGCGTTGAGCGACTGCGGACGGTTCATGCGGAGAACGGATACGGAATCCCATTTTTCAAGCAGGATATGCTCGAATTCCACGGCGGTTCCCTCCTTTCCGGAACGGGGTTCGTCCGGTCACACCGCATCGCTTCAGGGCGCGAGCATTGCCCAGACGATGAGCACAGTGAGAAGAAGGCCCAGCAGCAGGCTCCCCAGGCCGAAGACGGCGGCGAAGAGCTTCACGGGCAGGCCGGGATGCTCCCGCTTGAGGCCATCGAGCCTCTTTTCCGCCATTACCCGTTCATACTCCAGGGGACGCTGCTCCTTCATTTCGTCCAGCGTGTAGGTTCCCGAGAAAATGAGACGGTCCAGCGGGAACTTCGTCGGGATGAAATGGGTGTTGAAGAAGTGGACCGTGAAGATGAAGAGGGCCGCCAGGAGCGCCTCCTCGGAGTGGACCAGGGTCGCCACGTTCAGGACCCAGCCGGGGACGATCCAGGAAGACCATTCCGATTTCCACAGCAGAAGACCTGAAACGCCGATGGCGAACATGCCCCAGAAGACCGCCCAGAAGTCGAACTTCTCCCAGTAGGTCCAGCGCTCGAACTTCGGCATGGGCCCCCGGTTGAAAAACCAGAGGAACATGTCCCGGATGTCCCGGAGGTCCTTGAGATTGGGAACCAGCGACTCGGGACCGAAGAAGCGACCGACGAGGCCTTTCGCGCCCTGTCCTTTGGGGAAGAAGTAGATCAGGCCCTTGATCCCCACGATCGTAACCATGACGATCAGGACAAAGGCCGCCAGACGGTGGAAGAATCCGGCCACCTCATTGCCTCCCCACAGTCCCAGCAGGAATTTCGACCAGGCCACGGAGGGGTACTTGATGGGGAACCCTGTCAGGATCAGCGTGAAGAACGAGATGATCAGGACCACGTGCATCAGCCTCTCCCAGGGACGGAAGCGCTGGATCTGAACGTGGCCGTCAGCTCCCGGGATGCAATGCTCCTGCAAAGGGCCCTCCTTTTCCCGCCGGTGCTTCTCCCAGTAGACCTTCCGCCACCACAGGGCGGTGTGGGTCCAGAAGAAGATGAACACCCCTCCCAGGAGGATCTCCATGAAGATGAAGGCCCAGTAGAGGGCGGGGTAATTCTCCCTGTCATGGTAGTCCGGGTGGGCGATGTAGGACGCGAAGCGGGGGTGGAAGCCCCGGTGGCAGGCGCCGCAGCTCTTCTCAAGGTTCGAGGGATGGAGACTGGATTTGGGGTCCGTCTTGGGAAGGATGTCGTGCCCCCTGTGGCAGTCGGCGCATCCCGCGACCCGGGACGGGTAGCCGGCGTCGCGGACCTTGCCGTGATAGGTCTGCTCGTAAGAGGCGACGATATTCGGCCGCAGCCTGTTCCGCTTCACCAGGTCTGCATCGGCATGGCACTTCTCGCACCGCTCCGTGTAATGCGTCCGCGCCTCCTTCGGATACGCGCCGCCGGCCACATGAAAGGCCCGGGTGTCGTGGAGCCCGTGGCAGTCGGCGCAGGAGGCGGCGTCTTCGTTGCCCTTCAGGACCGCCCCGGCGTGTCCCGTAGAGACGTACTCGTCCCGGTTGTGGCATCGCGAGCAGTTTTCGAAGATGGCTTTTTTGACGCTTCCCTCCGTTTTCCGGAGCCCGTGAATCTCCCCGTGGCAGTCGGCACACTGGAAATTCTCCCGGAGGAAATGAACGTTCTTCCCGAATGCCCGGGCGACTTCTCCGTGGCAGTCGCCGCAGGACACGGGTTTCGGCTTCTCCTCGCCCCTCATGTGGCGGCGCGTGTCGGCGATCCCCCGGTGGCAGCTCGTACAGGCGTTCGCCCCGTGGGCCGACGCGGCATATCGGGATTTGAACGGCTCGCCGCTGTGGCAACCGAGGCATGCGGAGGACGAGATCGAGGCGTACCCGGAATCCGCCGCAAAGAACAGGACCAGGCATGAAACCGCCATGAGCAGGCCCGCGCCGTGTCGCCGAAACCAGCAAAATAATCGTTCCATCGTTTTACCTATTTCCTGCCCCGGGATTTCGATTCCTGTTCGAGAAACGCCTGCCACTGCCGCATCCCTCCGAAGAGGCGCAATGCATCGAGCCCTTTTCTCCGCAGGTACGATGCCACGAGAAAAGACCGCTCCCCGCGGTCGTCCACGACGATAACCGGTTTGTCGAGGGGGATTTCCGGATAGCGCTCGTGAAGCGCCTCGATGGGGATATGGACGGCTTCGCCGATGTGATTCTTCTCATACGCACCGGGCGTTCGGATGTCGAGGACCGTCAGGGGCCGCTTTTGCTCCAGCCAGCTCTTGAACGCGGCTGGCCGGACCGCGGGCATGGGCGTCCGGGGAATCCTCGAGGGAGACTCGACGGCAAAACCGGCTTCTTTCCAGGCGGCCATGCCGCCCCTGAGCACCGATGCCTTCGTGTACCCGAGAGACCGCGCCGCCTCCACGAACGGTTCCAATCGGGGACATCCCGGGATTCCGCAGTAGAGAACCAGCGGGCGACTCCGGTCCGGCGCGAGCCGGGCCAGCTGTTCCGCCGGATCTCCGGATGAGAGGCAGATCGACCCGGGAATCCGGCTGTCCAGGCACTCGATCCGGCTCATGACATTCAGCACCGTTGCTCCTCCTTCTCCGAGGAGGCGATTCAGGTCCGCCGGGCCGACTGCCGTCTTGCCGCTTCCGGCAGGCTGGGAGCCGATGGCGGTTCCGGCCATCAGCAGGACGAAGCAGACGATCAGGCCGAAGAAGCCAAACCCCTTGCGCCTGGCGGGAAACCTCCGGAATACATGGCCAGGATCAGTAGGACGGAACACGGGTCAACCCCCATTCACTCATCTGGGGAGCCGCGTTCGGCTCCTTCAGGTTCGGGTAGTCATCCTTGAGGAACCCCCTCGGGTTCTTCAACTGCATTTTCGAAAAGAAGGGAGCCGCATCGTCATGGCACTGGGCACATCCTTTCACACCGAGGGTCATCTTCTGCTTAAGGGGCGTGATCCCGTGCTCCACCGGATAGGACTTGACAGCGTCGGTCAGTGGCGCCGCTGCGATCCCGTTTCCCTCGAGACGGTAGACCCGGTCGGAAACGAAGACGGGGTTACGGAATCCCCTCTTCTGCAGCACCCGGATCATCCCGAGGATGTCCGCATCGGAAACGACGGCGGGAAGTCGAGCTTTCTTTCCGTCCACACCGTTCACCGTAAGGACCGTCAATCCCCGAACCTCCCCTGCGGCCCGGCGTACGTGCCGAAGCGGAATCGGGCGGATCTCCCCGTTCTTCATCCGCTCGCCGAACCAAGCCTTCTTTTTCGGAATATGAGACAGGTATTTCTCGCGGGACACCTCGCCCGAACGGCCCCTGGCCTGCCAGGGAAGCCACGGAGTGCGGGCCTGCAGGCCATAGTCCGCCGGGACAAGGGCAAGATCGAAAGCATCCGCCGTGAACCCTGCCTCCCGGCCCGTACTCATGTCGAGCAGCGCCAGCCCCCGGGCAGGCCGTTCCGTTACGTGGCAGCCCGTGCATGCGACAAGGGAGAAGTGGAAGGAGCCCCGGGGAAACCGTTTCTCGTGCGTGCCTTGCGGATCCCTGGCCGCCGCGGGCATTCCGGACCGGGAAGGCCGGTACTTCCCTTCGTAGTGGCAGGCGGCACAGGTCTTCATGCCCTGCCCGTCCAGGTCGTTCCGGACGGACACCGCCGGATTCCATCCCTTGGCGATCTGGTGTCGGAGCCGTTCGGCCCGGGACTTCCCGGCCAGGGGGTGGCAGTCGGTGCATCGGAGTCCCGCCGCGGCGTGGACGTCATGGGAAGCGTCGTTGATCGTCCCGGTGTTCTTGGCGTCTCCTTCGCGGTGGCAGGCCAGGCAGTTGTCCCGCGGCACCGCGCGGGAAATGACGGATCCGCGAAGACGGCCGTCCTTTGTGAAAAGGCGCCCGTCGCTCCATGAATAATCCACAACGGGCCGTTTCGTGAAGTTCCACGTCCCCCGGAGAAACGCCTTCGATTCCGGTCCCGCCCCGGGATCGGCATACGCAAAGACGGCGCCGCCGACCTTCCCAAGACCGCCGCCCGCCGTGGCCGCCCAGCGGTAATTCCGGCGGTTGATCTGCTCGATCCTCTCCTCGAACCGGTACCCTCTGCGGTGGCAGATCAGACAGTCCGCCTCCAGGACGCCACTCTCCCGGAAATGGCTCCGGCCGTCCGGCGTCAGGTGGGAAGAGTAATCTCCATCGAGAGGGGCCTTCGCGGACCGCTCCGCCTCGATGTGGTTCACCGCGGTGTTGCGGCGGCCGTCGGCCCGGCGGCCGTATTCGAGGGGACCGCCGCCGGGATGGCACCAGCCGCAGGCCACGGATTGGACGCCCGTCTTCGCGTTCCGCTTCCCATAACCACCGATCCAGTCATACGTGGATAGATCGATTCCCCGTGAGTTTTCCCCGGCCTTGCGGGCTACCCGGCCGGCGGCTGCAAAGGGGGACCAGTTTCCGAACATGCCGGGAGAAAGGATCCAGGGCTTCTTCGGATCGTGACGGTCGCTCATCTCGTCGAAGCCCTGCTGGAAATGATACCCTGAGGTGATCGTGTCGTAGTTGTGGCAGGCTCCGCAGGTCCGCTTCGGACTGTAGGCGTCCACCCGATTCTCGGAGGGAGTGATCCGGTCGCCCTGCTCGTTTCTCAGCCAGACGTCCGGATGCGTCCGGGCGCACGCCGGGGAGGCCGCTGTCAGAATGAGCGCCAGTGCACAGAACAGGAGGGCGACTGCGACAGGAGGTACCTGGAATGTGGTCGGCTGTTTCATGATCCGGTTCCCATTCCGTCATGTGGGAGAGCGTCGCGAGCGGCGGATCCGCTCCCATGATCGGGGGTTGAAAGGCCCGTCCGTCCCGACGGGGGCGAACGGGCCTTTCCGCAACGTGTTTACGGCTCCACAGGGGCGGAAGGATCCTTCGCCCATTCCATGAAGGAGCCGTCATAGATCTTCACGTCCTTGTAGCCCAGCATGGTCGACATGACAAAGGCCCAGGACGTGCAGGTCTTGCCGGTGTCGCAATAGAGGATGATCTCCCGGTTGAGGTCCATCCCCGCAGCTTTCGAGGCGAGAGCGGCAAGGGCATCCTTCGTCTTGTAGAGTCCCTCCGGTGTGAAGAGCGCAGCCACGGGCAGGTTCACGGCTCCCTTGATTCGCCCCGTCTTCGGAACGAAGGGCAGTTTTTCCTTCCCCTCGAAAAAGGCAGGTCCGCGGACGTCGACGATCATGGCCGTCCCCAGCTTTTCCGCAACATATGCCTTGGAAACAAAGAGCCCCTTGTTCACCTTTGCCTTGAAGGACTTCGCCTTGGGCCTCACCATGTCCTGGGAAAGCGCCTTTTTCTCTTTTACCCATTTGTCCTGCCCGCCGTCCAGGATCGCCACCTGGTCGACGCCCATGTACTTCAGGGTCCAGGCAACCCGTGTCATGTCGAAGCGGTCCGGCATCGCCGCAGTCTTTCCAATCAGGACAACCCAGGAGTCCGGCCCGATCCCGGCGCCGCCGATCGCATCCGCCAGGTCATCCGGCGGCGGCAGCTCGTTCAGGAGCTCCCCCTTCTTGATCGCCCAGGTCCCGTAGAACGAATTGACCGCCCCGGGAATATGGCCGGCCTTGTATTCCTCCACCTTCCGGAGGTCAAGCATGACCAGCTTCGGGTTTGCCAGGTTCTTCTCCAGCCAGTCGGTTGTTACGATGGGATCCAGAACCTGGGCCCAGGCCGCCAGGGGCAGCAGCAGGGCCGCCATCACGACGGCCAACAGCACGCTCCTTCTCTTCATCGGTCATCCTCCTTATGCAATTTTTACTGCTTGATCGGCCTGATCGGACAGATCAGCCCCTGGTTGGCCAGGGAGCCATCTTTGATCAGTTGCTCCTTCGTCAGGAAGCCCGCCTTCTCCACGTGGCAGGCGTCGCAGTTCCGGGTCCGGTCCGTCCGCTTCCGGATGTTGTGGACCGGGCTGTCCCAGTAGTTGGGGAGCGCGTCGAAATGCTCCATCTTGAGTCCGGCGGGGGCAAATGTGCCGCGGACGGTGGGAATCAGCCGCAGGGTCGTCAGGCGTTTCGAGTCCCGTGGGCTCAGGCCCAGCCGGAAGGCGGAGGACGACTTGGAGTGGCCGCCGTGGCAATCGCTGCAGTCCCTGTATTGCCCGGAGGAATGGCAGCCGTAGCAGGTCACCTTGTCCCCGTGCCCTTCGTGAGCCGCCTGGACATACAGCCTGGGACTCTTCGCAAGTTTGTGGCAGTTCGTGCAGACCGGCCGGTCCTTCACCTCCTGCTTGCTCCTGTACGCGGTCCCGTCGCCGTGCATCTCCGCCTTCTTGTGGCACTCCATGCACATCATCCCCTTCTGGTAGTGCACGTCCGGCGAGCCTCCGAACTCGCCGGTAAACTCGGGATACACCCTGCCGCCGTGGCAGAACGCACAGGTCTTTCCCTCGTCCTTCTTCACGAACTTGTGGCCCTTGATCAATCCCAGGCTGATCCCGGAAACGGGCGGCGACTTGACGTGGCAGTCACCGCAGGAGGCATGGCAGCTCCGGCAGGACTTTTCAAAGACCTTCTCCTCGAAGACCTTGAACTCCGCGGGAGAAAAGCGCGGCTTGACTCCTTCCCGCTGGCCCGCCGAGGTGTAGTGAAGGGATTTGGCGTAGGTCTCCGTGATCTTCCGATGGCACATGGCGCACTTCTGAAGGTTGTCGGAGGGTTTCCTGACGAGACCTTTGTGCGCCCTGTCCTTGGAGACGATGCTGTCATCCCCCTGGTGGCAGAGTTTGCAGGGAAGCTTCAGGTGGACGTCCTTCCCGATGAGGTCGTTGTCCACCTCATATCCTGTGGAAGATTCTTCCGCCTTGACCGGCGGCGGCGCCCCCGCTCACCCCTCCCCCGCAGCTTCCAGAGAGGGGGGCTTGACCATGGACTTCATGATCGACGGATTGGTGTGGCAGGTCACGCAGGAACTTGTCTGAGCGGCATGGGCGGCCAGGGCCGTAAAAAAAAACAAGGGCAGGCAGATCGAAAACGGTCTGAAAAGCCATCGCATGGCAGGGCCCTCACGGTGGTTAATCAACGTTGGGTGATATTAACAAACCGGTTCTTCCCTGTCAAACGCCGGGATTCAGAACGCCGGGATTCAGAACTTTCCGGATGCCTGGGGGAGGCCCGCATTGGTGCTTCTCCCCGGCAAAAGTAGGGGTTGTCCCCATTGCCCTCCGGCGGCGGTTCCGGCATTCTGACTTCCGCAGGGCCGAAGAGCCCGAAAGAGAACCGGCCGGCCCGGAACATGGATCCGGCTCCCGGCCGGCAACAGCGGCGATCCGGAGGAACCGAAAAAAAACTGCCATTGTCCCTGAAAATGTAGTATGAATTTCGCGCGTCAAGCGTGTTGGAACATCAAAGGCGGTTTCCGGTTTCTTTCGAAGCGTCTCCCGGGTTTTTCGTCCACAACCGATCACAAACCTGCCGGAACGGCTTTGTGCCGTTTCGCTCCTGGGACGTGTCATGTTTCGCATGAGCCGCTATCCAAAACCGGCCTCTTGGCGCTCTCGCCTGCGAAAGCCCCTGCTTTTCCTTGTTATCGCATGCATCGCCGGCCACGGAACAGCCATCGCGGCGGAGCTGATCCTCAGAAAGGACACGCCGGTCCGGGTTTTTTTCAGCCCCCGGGGAGGTGCCACAGCGGGGATCGTTCGGGCCCTGGATGCCGCCCGCTCGGAGATCCTGGTCCAGGCCCACAGTCTCCTGAGTTCCGCCATCACCCAGTCCCTCCTGAACGCCCGGGAACGGGGCGTCCGGGTCCAGGTCCTTCTCGATAAATCGGAGCGCCAGGAAGGACTGACTCCGGCGGTGCAGCTGGTCCATGCGGGCGTCCCCGTCTTCCTGGACGGCGTGCACGCCAGCGCCAATGACCGGGTGATCATCATCGACGGCCGGACGGTCATCACGGGATCGATGAACTTCACCACGGTTTCCGATGAGATGAACGGCGAAAACCTCCTGATCATAGACTCACCGGAACTGGCCCGGGTGTATACGGAGAACTGGAAGTCGCATCGGTCGCATTCAGCCCCGTACTGACGGAAGGAGACACCGCCTTCCGGCCGCCGGGCCTTCGGAAAGGAACGACAATGAAGATTGCCGGAACGGCAAGATGGATCATTTACGGCATGCTGCCGGCCCTCATGATATTCGGCATCGCCTTCGCCCAGGATCGGGGCAATCCGTTCCCGGAGCCGGACCGTTCGTTTCTCCTGCAGGCGGCAAAAGACAGCCTCTGGCAGATCTCGCTGGGAGACCTCGCCCGGACGCAGGCCGCAGGAGGAGACATCCGGAACTTCGGGAAAGACATGATCGGGGAAAATCAGAAGATTCAGGACAACATCATCTCCCTGGCCCAGAAAAAAGGGATTTCCATCGAAATCATGCTCGATCCGCTGCAGGGCCAGACGCTGGATTCTCTCTCCCGGGAGCATGGGGCGGGCTTTGACCGCCAGTACATCAGCCTCATGATCGACGAGCACGAAAAGAGCGAACGCCTCTACCGGAAGGAGGCGGAACAGGGACAGGACCGGGACGTCCGGGCTTTCGCCGGGGGCATCCTTCCCTGGATACAGATGCAGTTGAAACGGGCAAGAGAGATATTGCTGGGAATCCCTCAACCCTTTTTAAAATAGAAGATCCTGATCAGACAGTGAAAGGAGGCACACCGGAACCCAGACGAAAAACAAGACAGGCAGCGGATCGAGACGCCACAGCGTCGATCCGCCCCGATTCATGGTGGGAATCGGCGGTGGAATGCGGTCGAGTGATCGGCTCCACAGGGTAAAAAGAACCACCCCATGTCTATGCAAGGAGGTATGCCAATGATGAAGCGTGAAGACACGGAAGCGACAGTGACCAGGGGCGTAAGCAGGCGTTCGGTTCTCAAGGGCGCCGTTGCAATGGGCGCGGCGGCGGCCAGCGGCCTCGCCCTCAACATGGGAGTCCCCGGTTCGGCGGAGGCCATGGTCAAGAAACTACCGACCAAGTGGGACGAAACGTGGGATGTGGTCGTCGTCGGCTCCGGCTTCGCCGGACTGGCAGCGGCGGCGGAAGCGGCCGGAAAGGGTGCTAAAACGGTCGTCCTGGAGAAGATGCCCACCTACGGCGGAAACTCCATCATCAACGGCGGCGTCTATGCGGCCTGGGACAGCGAATTCCATTATCGCCAGAAGCTGAACCTGGGCGACGACAGCACGACGCAGCATATCAACGACACGCTGAAGGGAGGCGACTACTACAGCATCCCCGAGCTGGTCGCGGTCATGGCAAACGGCGCCGCGGACGCCCTGAACTGGATGATCGACGAGGGCGGAGCAAAAATCCGTCCGACAGTCACCCGGGCCGGCGGGCACACGGCCTACCGGACCCACGCGGCCGTCGCCGGCGTGGGGCGCGAATACACCGAGGCGCTCCGGAAGATCGCCGAGAAGCGGGGTGCCAAGATGGTCCTGAACTCCCAGGTCACCTGGATCTGGCGGAAGGATGCCGACCCGAAGAGCCCGGTCCTTGGCATTGAGGTCAAGCGGGGCCGGAGGACCCTGAACATCAAGGCCGCCAAGGCCCTTGTGCTCGCCTCCGGCGGATTCAGCCAGGACCTCAAGATGCGGATGGCCCACAACCCGCGGATGGTGGCCGCCTTCGGCTGCACCAACCACAAGGGCGCCACGGGCGAGATGATCCGGTATGCCCAGGCCGTCGGCGCGGATACGCTGCAGATGAACTTCATCCAGCTCTACCCCTTCGCTGAGCCCGAGACGAGCATCCTGGACACGCCGGCGGTGTATCCCTTCAACGGCCCGGGATACGGCATCGTATACGTCAACAAACTTGGCAAGCGCTTCGTCAGCGAACTGGAGCGACGGGATGTCTGCGCCTTCGCGCAGATCAACCTGGGCGCCAACATGAGGCCCACCTGGAGCATCTTCAACCGCGCCATGGTCCTCAAGATGGGCGGGTCCTACGAGGAAGTGGACGCGGGCCTGAAAAAAGGCCGGTTCATCGAAGCCGCCTCCATCCGCGAGATGGCTGGCAAGCTGGGCATCCCGGCGGACGCCCTGGTAAAAACCATCGAGGACCACAACCGCTACATCGAGCAGGGCAAGGATCCCGACTTCAACAAGCCCATGA
>CAZXMK010000053.1:1239-13311 GCA_964641935.1 uncultured Syntrophaceae bacterium | reverse complement strand
CCCTGAAGGAGCGCCGGTCCGAGATCCGGCCGCTGGGGATGAAGGTCGCCTACCAGCGGCCCTGCGCCTCCCGGGGCACGCCCGGCAAGGAGGCCTTTCTGGACGAGATCTTCGCCCTCATCGGCGTCGAGCGGGTCGCCCGGAAGTACGACCGGGAAGAGGCGCTCTGCTGCGGGCAGTCGATGAAGGGATTCATGCAGAGGGGGGAGAAGTACCCCGCCTACCAGACCCTGAACATCGAGGACTCGAAGGCCCACGGGGCTTCGGCCATGGCCTTCCTGTGCCCCATGTGCCTCGATGCGCTGAAGAAGCCCTGCCGGGAGGGAGGGCTCGACATGTACATGGTGAGCGATCTCTGCCACCTGGCCCTGGGGGAGGACCTGCGGAAGGACTTCCAGAAAGCGGGCTGACGAACACCAAGGGAGCATTTTCATGCCGAAGATTCGTACGGAAGACCATCGACGGATCCTTTTTTTCACGGGGGCGGGGATGTCCGCGGAGAGCGGCGTCCCCACCTACCGCGGTGCCGGGGGCGTCTGGAGCTCTTACCGGTGGGAGGAATACGCCTGCCAGGAGGCCTTCGACGCCGACCCGGAGAAGGTCCTCCGCTTTCATGAACTGCGCCGGAAATCGGTCCTGGCCTGTCATCCCCATGCCGGTCACGATGCCATCGCGCGCCTCGAGGGGGAACATCCCCACGTGACGGTGGTGACACAGAACATCGACGGGATGCACCAGCGGGCGGGGAGCCGCAATGTCCTGGAGCTGCACGGGAGCCTATGGCGCCTGCGCTGCTCCGGACACGGCGTCCGGGAGGACGTGGGAGAGGCCTACAAACGGTACCGCTGCGAGGAGTGCGGTGGCTGGCTCCGGCCGGACATCACCTGGTTCGGCGACATGCTCGATTCCTTCGTCATGTCCCGGGCCGCCCAGGCGATCCGTGCCTGCGATCTTTTCATCAGCATCGGCACCTCCGGCGTCGTCTGGCCCGCCGCGGGCTTTCCCCAGGCCGCCCGGGACGCCGGGGCCCGGTGCATCGAGATCAACCCGGAAGCGAACGAGATGTCGTCCCTGTACCACGAGTCGATCCGGGGAAAGGCGGGAGACGTGCTGCCGGGCCTGTTCGGGGCCTGAGGGGGGAAGGGGTGCGTTACAGGGGCTTCCTCCAGACCGGCGTCCAGGAGCCCGCCTCGAAGAAGTCCTCCAGGATCCCCACGGGCTCGCCCGCCAGGATGGTGTAAAAACTCCAGGCCGTGGTCCGGTAGCGGGGATTGCTCGACCAGAGCATCTCCGTCCATCCGGCCTGCCCAGCCGCCCGGAAGAGGGCCTGAAGGAGCTTTTTCCCGAGGCCCCTGCCGCGGGCATCCGGCGACAGGAAGGCCGTCTTCAGGCCCGCCGCCCGGGCCTCCGGAGACGACCGGAAGGGGAGAAAACGCTCATCGGGCGTTCCGCATCCCATGACCCCCAACGGCCTGCCGTCGGGAGCCCGGGCCACCAGGTACAGGTCGCCGTTCCCGGCGGCCGCCGCGTGCAGGACCGCCATGGTCCGCTCGATTTCATCCTCGATGAGCTTGCCGTCCCGCCGGATCCAGGCCTCGACGATTCCCTGCAGATCCGGGACGTCCCCGACCGTCAGGCAAGCAATCCGAAACGACGGTGCGTTTTCCATGACCCTTACCTCCCGTTCTCCGAAGGACGGTGCATGCCGTTCGATGCCGTCGGAACGTGCCACAGGCCGGCCCGCCCGTCAAGACGGAGCTTTTTGGTGGATAAAAGGACTTCGATCCGTCTATAATCTCGGCCCTCATTTCCATGGAAGGAGACGTCATGGAGCCTGTCTACCTGGACCACAGCGCCACCACCCCCGTCGATGCGGAAGTGCTGGCGGCGATGATGCGTTTTTTTGCCAACCATTTCGGAAACCCGTCGAGCATCCACCGGTTCGGAAGGGAGGCGCGGGAGGCGGTGGAGGAGGCCCGGGGAAAGGTGGCCCGGCTGCTGGGCGCCGAACCCGGTGAGATCGTCTTTACCGGAGGGGGGACGGAGGCGGACAACCTCGCCATCGTCGGGGCGGCATGGGCGAGGACGGACGGGAAGAATGAGATTGTCACCTCCGCCGTCGAGCACCCCGCCGTCCTGAACGCCTGCCGCTTTCTCGAGGACCGTGGCTTCCGGGTGACGTACATTCCCGTGGACGGGCAGGGCCTCGTCGACCCGGACGAGGTGGCGAAGGCCGTGACGGACCGGACCTTCCTCGTCTCCGTCATGCACGGCAACAACGAGACCGGCACGCTGGCGCCAATCGCCGCGATCGGCGCCATGGCCAGGGAGCGAGGCATTCTCGTGCACACCGACGCTGTCCAGACCGTCGGGAAGATCCCCTTCGACGTGGAGGATCTATCGGTGGATCTTCTCTCTGTCGCCGGCCACAAGATCCACGCGCCCAAGGGAGTCGGAGCCCTTTATGTACGCGAGGGGACGCCCCTTCAGGCCGTCCAGTTCGGCGGCCGCCAGGAAGGGGAGCGCCGTGCGGGTACGGAGAACGTCCCGGGCATCGTGGGGCTCGGAAAGGCCTGCGAAATCGCCCTCCGCGACATGGCCGGCCACCTGGACCGCCTGGGTGCCCTGCGGCACCGGCTGGAACAGGCGGTCCTGAACTCCGTGGAGGACGTCCGTGTCAACACCCACCCGGTGCAGCGGCTTCCGCACATCCTCAACGTCTCCTTCCGGGGGATCAAGGGGGATGAGCTCGTCCGGGAGCTGGACAGCCGGGGAATTGCCGTCTCCGCAGGGGCTGCCTGCGGCGCCGGAACCGTGAAGATCTCCCATGTCATCGAGGCCCTCGGCGTTCCGAGGGAGTGGGCGACCGGGACGGTCCGCTTCAGCCTTGGCAAGGGCAACAACGCGGAAGAGATAGACCGGGCGGCGGCGGCCGTCGTCGAGAGCGTCGACAAGCTCCGCCGGATCGCCGAGCTGGAGGCGAGCCTCGGCGGCCGGGGCTGCCGATAGAATCGGACAACCATGCGGGCCGCGGTGGACGAGGGCTTTCCCGGCCGGGACGCGACCGTCTCCGCGAACGCCGGGGATCGGGCCGCATCGGGCGTGAGGGAACAAAGAGGGAGCCGCAGACATACAGGAAGCCTCCATGTGGAAACGCCTTCGGACCCTGTTCCGCCGGGACCTTCACCGGCCGCGCCAGGGCGGGCTCGAGATCCTGAAGTACATCGGCCCGGGACTCCTGGTCACGGTGGGGTTCATCGATCCGGGCAACTGGGCGTCCAACATCGCCGCCGGGGCGATGTACGGTTACACCCTCCTGTGGATGGTGACCCTCTCCACGGGGATGCTCATCCTCCTCCAGCACAACGCCGCCCACCTGGGGATCGCCACGGGCCTGTGCCTCTCGGAGGCGGCGACCCTCCACCTGAAGCCGGCCTGGTCACGGGGAATCCTGGCCACGGCGGTGGCGGCGGCGGTATCCACGGCCCTGGCGGAGATCCTCGGCGGGGCCATCGCCCTGAACATGCTCTTCGGCCTGCCGGTCCGGGCCGGCGCGGTTCTGACCTGCCTGGTCGTGGCCGTCCTCCTTTTCACGAACACCTACCGGCGCCTGGAGCGGATCATCATCGGATTCGTCTCCCTCATCGGGCTTTCCTTCGTGTACGAGCTGACCCTCGTCCCGATCGAATGGGGGAAGGCCGCCGTGGGCTGGATCCGGCCGGAGATTCCCGACGGGTCCATGCTTATCGTCATGAGCGTCCTCGGGGCCGTCGTCATGCCCCACAATCTTTTCCTGCACTCCGAGGTGATCCAGAGCCGCCAGTGGAATCTGGAGGACGAGGCGGTCATCCGCCGCCAGCTCGATTACGAATACTACGACACCCTCTTTTCGATGATCGTGGGCTGGGCCATCAACAGCGCCATGATCCTCCTGGCGGCGGCCACGTTCTTCGGCCAGCGGACCCCCGTGGAGGAGCTTCAGCAGGCGAAATCGATGCTGGAGCCCCTGCTCGGATCCGCCGCCGCGGTCGTCTTCGCCCTGGCCCTCCTCTTCGCCGGCGTAGCCTCGACCATCACCGCCGGCATGGCCGGGGGATCCATCGTGGCGGGGATCTCCGGGGAGCCCTACGACATCGGCGACAACCACTCCCGCCTGGGGGTCGGAATCACCCTTCTGGCGGCGCTCGTGCTCATCTTCTTCATCGGAGATCCTTTCCGGGGACTGATCGTCTCGCAGGCGGTGCTCAGCCTCCAGCTTCCCTTCACGATCTTTCTCCTGATCCGCCTGACCGCCTCCCGGGAGGTCATGGGGACCCATGCGAACTCCTGGAAAACGACGCTGGGGTTGACGGCCGTTGGGCTCCTTGTGACGTATCTGAATGTGCGCCTTCTGATGTCCCTGTTTTCCTGATGGAAAAAATCCGTTCCGACGGGACTTTCCCCTGCGAAAAGGTTGTGCTATAGGGGCGCCCGGAGAAGCAAACCATGAATGACCTGGTACCGGTCAAAAAGAAGACGAACGAGAAGAAAATCAACCGCTGCCTGTCCTGCGGAACGACGGAAAACATGGGTCGGAAACGGTATTGCTCCGCCGACTGCCGACTGCGCCTGCGCCTGAAACTGGATATGAGGACCGGCCTCATCCAGGCCCTGAACACCCGATACGCGACGTTTTATTTTTCCGACCGCCTCATCATCATGGACCTCCTGCCCTTCGGCTCCAGTGAGGTCTTCAGCTTTTTCCACCCCCGCACGCCGGGGCAAAATCCCGCAGACGCCTTCAGCCGCATGGCGAATCTGCTGGGGGATGTCTGGTGGGCCGAGAAGCGGCGGACAAACAAGCGCTACATGGCGTCGCGGATGGTTCTCGAACAGGCCATCCGCAACAACTGGACGGGGACGTTCCGGCCGGAGGAGATCCGCATCCCCGCCGTCCGCGGCATCTCTCTGATCCACCTGAGGCTGGACCGTTCCAGCCTCGAGTCCGCCGACGCCCAGGAGGTGATCAAAAGCGCCTATCGCAGGCAGGCCAAGACCCACCATCCCGACATGGGCGGGGACGCCGAGACCTTCCGAAGGATCCACGCGGCCTACGAGGAGCTGCTCACCTGGACGGAGAACCCGACCTTCCTGAAGAAGCGGGGATTCCCGGACAAATGGTTCTACGACGGCTACCGGAACAAGTGGCTCCAGCCTTCGCGGCTCCAGCGCACACGGGTGCTCTGAGGCGCATATCATCCCCCTTTTCATTCATGATGTTGAGCGATTTCCGGCCACCGGCTGCGGAAGGCCACCCGGATCTGTTTCGATGAAGATTGCGATCTCCCGGGGGGTACGGTGGAGAAATGCAGGTCTGTCAGGAGCGGCGACGGATCATCAGGACGGGGATCCACACGGCCAGCCATGCCGCAAGGATCAGCACGACGAGGCCGCAGGCCGCCATGTTGGCCGGCTCGAAGGGGGACCAATGAAAGGAAAGGTATTCGCCGAAACCGCACGCCCGGGTGCCTTCCCGTCCACGGCAGACACCATCGTACCCGGTGACGATCTTGAACAGGAAGGCGGCAATGACGAAGAGCGGCGGGCCGGCGACGAACCATGGCAGGTGGCGGGAGAAGAAACGGTCGAAGTGCGTCACGGCAATTCTCCTGGGATCATGGATGTTGGATACGGGAACGGTATATACGCCGGGAGCGGCTCACCCGATCCCGGAGAAGGCAACGGTTCCCTCATACTGGAATCGGGCGGACGGATCAAATGTTTCCTGGATGGACCCGGATTCGGTCCGATCGGGGTGCAGGACGTCCGGCTGGAGAAAAAAAAAGAGGGAAACGGCCGACGCCGTTTCCCCTTCTGTTCCGGCGGCAGGGTCCGACAGGATGGGTACAACCCACGTCTGCCCTAAAACCCCGCACCCTTCAGCCGGGTGATCATGTCCTTCATGAAGGCCTCTCTCGCTTTCAGTGCCCGTCGGAACTCCCGGTCGTCGGTGTTTACAACCTCGATCCGGAGGGACGGGTAGTAGCGTTCCAGAACTTCGAGAAGAAGTTTCGCCTCTTCCGGCGTCAATTCCACATTCGTCATGGCGCATTCCTCCTTTCCGGAGCGACGGGGTCTGCGATCGCCTTACCCGGACAGCCTCCCCTTCGTCTCCCCGATGGGATACACGGGGAAGATCTCGAACTGGAGCAGATCGATCCATGCCGCCCGGGCGGCGATGAGCCCCTTGGCTTCCGTGTCGACCACGTAGATTGTCCGCAGGCCCTGGAGATCGTAAAACTCGTAGATGACCTTGACATCCGGGGGCCATTCCCAGGTGGCCCTCCTCGTCCGGACTTCCCGTTCATCCTGGGGATCCCAGGTACAGATCATCATGAAAAGCATGGTCTCACCCCCTTGGTTTCATGGAATGGATTCGGATGGAAAGGCGGATGCCTCCCTGTCGTTCACGCGTTGCGGGGTATGCCCGGGAAGGCGCACTCCCCCGGTTTCCCCCGGGGATGAATCACTCTCCCCCGGGGTCCGGCGAGGGCAGTTTCCGGTACCATCGGTTCATGGAAGGACTCCCGCGTTGATCCCGGCCGGCGGAATCGGGAAGACTTCCCCGGGCGGGTTCCAAACCGAAAGAGGAGAATCTTGCGTTTGCTGGGTGTCAGGAAGGACGAAAAACGGTTGCCGATAAAAGGGGAAAGATGGGAAACACCTTAACAGCATTCATATTTAAAGATAATGTAGCAAACACACGATAGATAGTCAATGAATGCCTTGAACCGAATACCGTCCAATCTTTTTTTGCTCGCGGGAAGGCGGGTTCCTCTTTTTTTTCTTTACCGGGTGGTCCGATTCGTTATTGTATAGGTAATCAGAAGAAGAGAAAACGGAGTTCAACGGCGGGTTTCACCGAATCGTAAAAACAATGCGGAAAGGTGCATATATGGAAAAAGCAAACCATCACGAGGCCTTCGCAGGCCAGACCGGTGCGCTCAAGGATGCCTGGGAATATTGGACGGACGCATGGCAGCGTTCGGTCCTTTTCCTGGACGTAATGCGGAAGCGCGGGAACGCCTATGTCGATCACCTCAAGGAGGGGCAGCCGCCGGTCCTCACCTTCCGCTACGAGATGATCCTGGACGGCCGATTTTTCAAGCGCCCGGTGAATTATGCCCTGGTGCGCATCGTCGACCGGCGGGCGGAGGAGCAGCAGCGAAAGCTCAGGGATGAGCGGCGGTCCGGAACGTACGTCAAGACCCTCCCCAAGCGGCCCATCATCATCATCGACCCCCGGGCCGGTCATGGGCCGGGGATCGGCGGTTCCAAGAGGGATTCGGAAATCGGCATGGCCCTCACCAACGGCCACCCGGTCTATTTCATCCTGTTCTTCACGGAGCCGATGCCGGGACAGACGCTGGCCGACGTGGAGGACGCGGAGATCCGGTTCGTCGAGGAGGTGCTGGCGCGCCACCCGAACCTGGACAAGCCGGCCATCATGGGCAACTGCCAGGCAGGATGGGCGGCGGCGCTCTTGTGCGCCGACCGGCCGGACCTGGTGGGACCTCTCGTTCTCAACGGTGCGCCCCTTTCCTACTGGGCCGGCGTCGAGGGGGCCAATCCCATGCGCTACCGGGGAGGCCTCGGCGGCGGGGTTTGGATGAACACCTTCCTCAGCGACCTGGGCAACGGCAAGTTCGACGGGGCCAACCTGGTGGCCAACTTCGAGTCCCTCAATCCGGCAAACACGTACTGGAGCAAGCAGTACAACCTCTACTCCCAGATCGACACGGAAGAGGAGCGGTACCTCAAGTTCGAGCGCTGGTGGGGCGGCTTTTTCATGATGAACAGCGAGGAGATCCACTTCATCGTCAACAATCTTTTTGTTGGAAACAAGCTGGAGCAAGGCAACCTGGAGCTCCGGGAAGGGCAGAAACTGAGCCTGAAAAACATCCGCAGTCCCATCCTGGTCTTTGCCTCCCGGGGGGACAACATCACCCCGCCCCAGCAGGCCCTGGGCTGGATCACGCGGGTGTACGAATCGGCGGAGGACATCCGGCGGCACGGCCAGGTGATCGTCTACATCGTCCATTCCGACATCGGCCACCTGGGCATCTTCGTTTCCGGCGCTGTCGCCCAGAAGGAGCATAAGGAGATCATCGGGAATTTCGACATGATCGAATACCTTGCCCCGGGGCTTTACGAGATGGTCATCGACGAGGGGAGCGGCCCCATGGGCCAGACGGACTTCAGGCCCCGGTTCGAGGAGCGGACCTTCGAAGACATCTATGCCCTGGGGACCGAGGGAGCCGAAGAGGAAGAGGACTTCCAGGTGGTCAAGGCCGTTTCCGAGTGGAATGACACCCTTTACCGGACGTGGGTCCGGCCGTGGCTCCAGATGACCGTCAACGACCTGTCCGCGGAAATCTTCAAGCAGATGCATCCGCTGCGTTTTCAGAGGTACATCTTCTCGGATCTGAACCCGGCCGTCCGGCCCGTAAAGGCCCTCGCCGACATGGTGCGGAAGACGCGGCGCCCCGTTCATGCCGAAAACCCGCTCGTGGACCTCGAAAAACAGGTGAACAAGGTCATCGTGGATACGCTCAATCTCTACCGGGACACCCGGGACCGTCACCAGGAGACGACCTTCCGCTCGATCTACGGCCGGGAGATCCTCCACAAGGCGTTTATCGAGGGGCGGAAAGAGATCTGTGCCGGAGGCGAACTTCCGCCGTCCTGCGTGCCCGAGGAGATCGAGAAGGCCTTTGAGAGCGGAGGCCAGGCCGAGGGGCTGATCCGGGTGATGATGGCCGTAACGATGGCCGACCGGATCTTCGACCGGGCCGAGTACGCCGCCGCCGAGAAAGTCGCCTTTTCCCATCCGATCTTCAGCGAAATTCGGCCGGCCGTGTTCAAGGACATGGTGAAGCAGCAGGCCATGGTGCTTCAGGCCGATGAAAAGAGGGCCCTCAAGGCCCTGGGGAAAATGATCCAAAAGCCGGAGGATCGACGGGAAGCCCTGGCACTGGGACGGCAAATCGCCGATGCGGACGGCCATTTTTCAAAAACGGAGAAGGCGGCCCTGGAAAAGATCCGGCAGGGATTGGGCATTTCCGAAAAAGCGGCGTGACGCCGGAACGGCCGGCATCGCATCCTCCGGGATCGTCCGGGGCGGGACTCCCGAATGCTGCAGCGGCCGGGTTTCCGCCGGGATGGCCGATCGGATGCAGATACACCGGCCTTGCCCGGTTTCCGAATGATCTCACGAGGCGCCTCCATCGATTCGTCGGGGAGCGGTCCAGGGAGCGATGATCGTCGATTACGCCTTTCTCTTCGAAAACCTGGGGAACCTCTCCCAGGTGTCCACAACCGCGCTCGCGGTATCCATCACCGTGGTGGCCATCATCGTCGAACTGGCCGCCACGCGCTACTCTCCCAAGATCAGCGACCTGTTCCTGAGAAACGGCGTGAACATCGCCGTCATGAGCTTCTTCATTTTCATCATCGTCTTCAACGTCTGGATCATGGTACCGAAACTGGATCCGGCCTCGACGGCCATCAAGGCCGTTGTCTGGACCTACCTGGTCCTGCTCACCGTCAGCTTCGTCATCATCATTCCCTACCTGTTCTTTGTCTTCGATTTCCTGCGACCCGAAAGCATCATCCGCTCCCTGGAGAAATCCGCCCTCGGTCACCTTCGGGCGGCCCGGCGGAATCCCATGCGCCTGGGTGAAGCCCGGCGGAGGTTTCTGGGAACGGTGGAGCAGATCGGCGACATCGGCGTCAAGTCCATAGCCAGCATGGACCGCTCCCTGGGACTGTCCTGCATCAGCGCCCTCCAGAGGATCCTGACCCACTACCTGAGTGTCAAGCGGGAGTACCCGCCCTACTGGCACATCATGGAATCGGGAAGCTTTTACGGATTCTGCCGCGATTCCATCGCCCGGATCGAAGCCACGAAGACCTGGACGGAGATGGCCGTCCTGAAACAGTATGAGTTCATCCTGACCACCGCGGTGGGATCCATCCGGGAAATGGTCCAGGAGGTCTCCAACGCAATGGGGGAGATCGCCGCATCCGCCGCGGTGGAGAACCTGGAGGAGTCCGTCGAACTGATCGTGGCCTATTTCAACACCTTTCTCCGCATCGGCCACAACGCCAGGGACCAGTACGGGATCTTCAACATCCTGAACCAGTACCGGCTGTTCGCCGAGCGACTGATGGAGCGGGACGTGAAGCGCACCCTGGAGATCGCCGCCTACTTCCGCTATTACGGCCTTCTCGCGGTGACGGCGGGCCTTCCGTTCATCATGGTCACGGTCTCCAGCGACCTCCGGGTGCTCAATGAGAAAGCCTACGAGAGGGGATTTGCCGGCCGGCGCGAGCTCCTCGACATCTTCCTCACGCTGGACAAGGAACCCGAGACGGCCGTTGACGAGATCGCGTTCCTGGGCGTCCGGAAGAGCCAGGCCATCCTGGCGGGTTTCTACCTGGGGCAAGGGGAAGAGGAACTGGCGAGGCATATCTGGCGGGACATGCTGAACGAGCCGCCGGAAAGGCTGGCGGCCATCCGGGACGAGATCCTCTCACTGGAGAGGGAGCGCTACTGGGAAGTCACGGACCGCTGGGTCAATTTCGACTACGTTCCGCCGGACCAGAAGGACAGGATCCGTGAATTTTTCAGCTGGTTCGAGGATTCCGGACCCGTGGTGACATGAGCCCGGGATGTCGCCGGGCATGACGGGCGGGCTGGTCATTGCGCTTCTGTGGTCAAAGCCGCGGGCTCCCGGAAGTCGGGAATCTCCGAAGGAGCCCCTCAGATCAGCGGATACCCGTTTTCCCGGAAGACCCTCAGGCAGGCGTCAACAGCATAAGGATCGAAGCGGGTTCCCCGGTACTGTTCGATGTGTTGCAGTGCCCGGTCGAGGCCCATGGCGGGACGGTAGGGGCGGTGGGAGGCGATGGCGTCGACCACGTCCGCCACGGCGATGATGCGCGCCTCCAGCATGATGCCGTCTCCGGTCAGTCCACGGGGATACCCCGAGCCGTCCAGACGCTCGTGGTGCTGGAGGATGATTTCGGCGATGGGCCAGGGGAAGTCGATTTCCTTCAGGATGCAGTGGCCCGCCTCCGAATGTGTCTGGATCAGGCGCAGTTCGAGCTCGGATAGGCCGGCGGGCTTGCTGAGGATTTCCGCCGGGACCGAGATCTTGCCGATGTCATGGACGATGCCGGCCATGTGAATGCCGTCGATCCTGTCCGCATCCAGTCCCATTTCCTCCGCAATGGCGCGGGACAGGTTCGCCACCTTTCTCTGGTGTCCAGCCGTGTAGGGATCCCTCGATTCAACCACCAGGGTCATCGCCTGGATGACCGCTTCCATTGCCTTTTTCAGCTTCTTCAGGCTGGCATCCAGGGCCTCGCCTGCTTTCTGGAGTTCCGTTGTCCGGTCTTGGACGAGTTCCTCCAGCAATTCCTTTTTTTCCTCACCCATCCGCTCCAGCAAAATATTGTGGGCGCTGCGGTCGATGGCCGAGAAGAGGTTCTCCTTGGCGATGGGCTTCATCACGTACTGGGTGATGTTGAGGTCGATGGCGTCCAGGAGGAATCTCGTATCGTCGTGTGCCGACGTGACGATGATTTCCATGCGGGGAGACAGGGAGCGGATCTCCCTGGCCATCTCCAGGCCGCTCATGACAGGCATGCGAATGTCCGTAACAACGATATCGGGATGCCGCTCCTTGAAGCAGTGCAGGCCCTCCCTTCCGTTTTTTGCGAGGTTGATTTCGGTGACCTTGTTCTTGAGGAGTTCGCCTATCGCTTCCAGGGTGTATTCCTCGTCTTCCACGTAAAGGAGGGATATGTCGCTCAATGCTTTCTTCTCAGGATTCATAAGGTACCTCGATTCGGAATTCAGCCCCGTCAGGGGTGTTGTGGGCGGAGAGTTTTCCCGCCATGCTTTGTTCGATGATCGTCTTCGACATGTACAGGCCGATTCCGGTCCCTTTCCCTTCTTCCCTGGTCGAAAAATACGGGTCGAAAACCCGGTCCAGGTCTTCCTCGGCGATGCCGCCGCCGTTGTCG
>CAZXMK010000053.1:0-1139 GCA_964641935.1 uncultured Syntrophaceae bacterium | reverse complement strand
TCCTTGCGGGGCCGGAAGAAGTTGCGGAAGTCGTCGATCGTCCTGGACATGAACTGGATCAGGTCCATCGCCTTCCTGGTCTGAAAATCCAGGTAACGCGATGTGAGGGTCCCGTGGCTCATGGCCTCCGGCAGGAGCTGAATCAGCGCTCCCACGGCGTTGAGGGGCTGCCGCCACTGGTGGGCGATGTTTCCGATCATTTGTCCCATGGCGGCCTGCCTGGACTGGGTGATGAGGAGGGCATCCTTCTCCCGGTTTTTCTGCAACTCCTCGCGGACGCGCTCTTCGAGGGTCCGGTTGAGCTCCTCCAGCTCCTTTTGCTGCCGCTGCAGTTTCCGGTCGGCCTCTTTTTTCTCTTCCAGATTGTGGAGGAAGGTGTTGAACCAGAGGACGAGGTCGCCGATCTCATCCCGGGACACTTCTTCCAGCCGGACACCGGGCCGGATCGTTCCGTCCTGTATCTTCCGGAACAGATCGGTCATCTTCTTCACGGGACGGACGATGTTTCGGTACAGCAGCAGGGAGAAGGCAAGGCACAGAACGAAGCAGGCCGCCGCGATGGCCAGGGTGTTGCAGCGGATCCCGGCCAGCGCGGCGGCGATTTCCCTTTCCGGCGTCAGGCTCAGGAGGATCCAGCCGCTCTTTCCGGAACGGTTGTACGTGGTGGAGAAATCCTCGTCGCCAATGCGGTTGCGGAACGGAATCATCGGCTTCTGCTTCAGGAGATCCACCGTGAAGTCGGGGTTCACCGCGGTCCCGATGAGGGACCGGTCGGGGTGGAACACGATCCGGGACTGTCCATCGATCACCATGTAGGTCTGGGAGCGCGGCGTATCCTGCATGAAGCTGTCATGGAAGTACCGGGCGTCGTAATTCACGATCAGGAGCCCCAGCGGTTCCTCGACGAGGCTCTCCATGTTCATGGTCTTCAGGATCCGGACCGCCGTGATGACGCGGGGATGGGCCGAATGGGCGTTCACGTTTTCCTCGATGCCCGCCCAATAGACCGGCCGGGTCGAAGCGCGGGCTGCCTCGAACAGGGCCTCTTTCCGCTCCAGTTTCGTGTTTTCGACGTTCAGTGTGTCGCCGACGTGATAGTGCGTTCCGGACATGGAGAAGATATCGATGGAGACGAGGCC
>CAZXMK010000052.1:13017-13320 GCA_964641935.1 uncultured Syntrophaceae bacterium | reverse complement strand
GGGGCCGGAGATCATCCGGAGGCTCCTGTCGGAGGCCGGCGTGGCCCCCGGTGACGTGGCCGGATACCTGTGCCACCAGGCCAACATCAACATCATCCGCAGGATCGCCGCGGTGCTGGATGTGCCGGAAGAGCGTTTCTTCGTGAACATTCACGAGTACGGCAACACCGCG
Organism: uncultured Syntrophaceae bacterium; assembly: GCA_964641935.1. Classification (GTDB taxonomy): domain Bacteria; phylum Desulfobacterota; class Syntrophia; order Syntrophales; family PHBD01; genus PHBD01. The sequence goes on along the minus strand of CAZXMK010000052.1, from coordinate 13,148 downwards.
GGGGCGTCGGTCCTGATCGTCCTGGACGAGGCCCTGGCGGCGGGCGCCGTCGGCCCCGGGGATCTTGTCGTGACGGTGTCGTTCGGGGGGGGGCGGGCTTGGGGGGCGAATCTCATCCGCCTGGAGTCGGC
>CAZXMK010000052.1:7867-13007 GCA_964641935.1 uncultured Syntrophaceae bacterium | reverse complement strand
AACGCCCGTCTGCTTCGTTTCCCTCGTCCCTCGCAACTCGACGTACGAAACAGTACGACTCGCAGCTTGGGACTTCGGGGGCCTTGCATCCGGACGCTTTTGAACAGCCGGGAGAAACGCGAAGAAGACGGGCCGTTGAAAAGAGGTCGTCTGCTTCGTTTCCCTCGTTCCGCTGAAAATTATCATGTGAGGTGAACTCCCATGGATGAGATACTCGAGAAGATCAAGGCCGGCATCCTGGACATATTCCCCGATGCCGCGGCGATCGAAATCACGCTTGAAATGAAACTGGGCGATATCCCCGAGTGGGACTCCATCGCCGCGGTCAATCTCCAGACGTACCTTCAGGAAACCTTCCCTGTCCGCATTCCCCTGGACCTCATGAGCGACGAGACGGCCATCGGGGAACTGGCGGCGTTCATCGGCAAGCGCACGGCGTGATCAAGAACCGGATGCCTGTCCGGCGCGGCCTTCGGCCCTGTCCGGATCCTGCGGGAGGGCGTCATGGATCCGTTCGGCATTACCGACACCTTCCAGAAGGTGGAAAGCTCCTGGTGGGAGAACCCGGAAGCACTGAACGTCCGCATCCTGGACCTGATCACCGGCCTGCAGCGCATTTCCATGGAGGAAGCCGCCCGTTTGGCCGCCGTCCTCCCGGAAAAGCCGGCTGCCGAAGGGAAGCCCGGCGAGTCCCTGATGGAGGAGGTCCGGCGGAATTCCGAGGCGGCCCGGAAAATCTACGGACTATACACCGCCTGCCTCAGGGACATCGTTGAACGGGGACCCGGCCTCAGCGTCCGCGAGCGCGACCGGGCCGCCTTCTGGATCCGCCAGTTCGTGCATGCCCTGTCTCCGGCCAATTCCTTCTGGACCAACCCGGCCGCCGTTCTCCGCTGCCTGACGTCGGACGGCGACAGTCTCCGGAGAGGGATCCTACGCTGGATCGAAGACCAGGGCCGGGGCGAGTTCCTGCCCCCGATGGTGGACCTTGCCGCATTCCGGCCCGGGGAAAACATCGGCACCTCGGAAGGAGCCGTGGTCCACCGGAACGGGCTCATGGAGCTGATCCAGTATCGGCCGGCGACCGAGCGGGTGTATGCCGTCCCGGTCGTCTTCATCCAGCCGTGGATCAACAAATATTACATTTTCGACCTGGAGGAGGAGAGCAGCTTCGTCCGGTACCTCACCGGGAACGGTTTCACCGTCTTCATCACGAGCTGGAGAAACCCCGGGCCGGAGATGCGTGGTGTCACGTTTGACGACTACATGATCCGGGGCGCCCTGGAGGCCGTCCGGGCGGCCCGGTCCATATGCGGGGTCCCGGCGGTTCACGCCGCGGGATACTGCATCGGGGGGACCGTCCTGGCGGCCCTGATGGCCTGGCTGGCCGTGGGAAGCCGCCGTGTGGGGGAGCCCGTGGCGGACTGGACCCTCTTTTCGACCCTTACGGACTTCTCCGAGCCGGGGGAACTGGGATTCCTGGTGACCCACCGGTCCGTGGCCTTCCTCGAGGGCCTGATGGAGCAGAAGGGAGTTCTGGACGGACGCCTCATCGATGCCTCCTTCCGGCTCCTCCGTGCGGACAGCCTGATCTGGCGGAACTTCGTGAACGGATACCTCTACGGCTGCGATCCGCCGAAGTCGAGCTTCCTGTACTGGAACAGCGATTCGACGAACCTTCCCGAGGCCACGGCGTCCTTCTTTCTCCGGAATTTTTACCTGGAAAACCGGTTCCCGGAACCGGGCGGCCTGACCCTCGGCGGCCGTCCGCTCGACCTGGGGCGGGTCGGGGAGCCGCTCTACGCCGTGGGGGCGCTGCTCGACCACATCAGTCCCTGGCAGGGCACGTTCCGGACGTGCCGCCTGGCGGGCGGTCCCGTCCGCTATGTCCTGGCCGGGGACGGCCACATCACGGGGATCGTCAATCCACCCTCGGAGTTCGGGAAGAAGCGATACTGGGCGGGCGAGGACGGTCTGGACGGAGATCCCGAAGCCTGGCTCCGGGGAAGGGAAGAGCGGCCGGGATCCTGGTGGCAGGACTGGACGGAGTGGCTTGCCCGGCGGAGCGGACCCTCCGGCCCGCCGCCGCCTCTGGGCAACCGCCGCCATCCCGCCCGGGAGAAGGCGCCCGGGACGTACGTTTTCGGGTAATCCCCGCGCCCGGGTTCTACCCCGTCAATCCTTTGTATACTTTTTCATTCAACGGCGTGGGAATGCCCAGCTCTTTTCCCGCCCGGACGATGTAGCCGTTGAACAGCTCGATCTCCGTGGGGTTGCCCTTCTCGAAGTCAAGCTGGAGGGACGTCTTCGTCGCCGGAGGAAACCCGGCCACCTTGGCGATGGACTCCTCCACGATGTTCGCGGGCAGGGCCACGCCCTTCGCCCGGGCGACGGCCTCCACCTCCTCCATCAGGCCCTTCAGGAACGACCGGCTGTCCGGATTTTCCATGATTTCGCCGAAGGTTTTCTTCTGCAGCGCCGTCAGCCCCGCGGAGGGGCCGATGAAGATGTACTTTGTCCAGAGGGGAACCAGCGGCTGGCCCGTGAGCGTGGCGTTGATGCCGGCTTTCTTGAGCAGCTCCTCGATCGGCCGGTACGGCTCGGCGTTTCCGTCCCGGGGCCCGAAGACGATCTGGTGGGCCAGGCTGACCTGCTTGATCTTTCCCGGCGCCTCGACGAAAGCGGAGACGTAGACGAGACCTTCCAGGATGTCCGCCTCCGGCAGGATCGCCTTGAGCCGGTCGGCGATGTCCACGCCGTTGAGGAGCGGAATGACCGCCGCCTTTTTCCGCAGGGCGGCCTTGAGCCGGCCGGCTGCATCATCCAGGGAGTATCCCTTGACGCAGAACAGGACCAGGTCCAGCGGCCCCGCTTCTTCCGCCCGGTCCGTCGCCAGATCGGGCCGGGTTGTGAAGGTTCCGTCCGCCGCCGCCAGGGTAAGCCCGTCCCGGCGGATCGCCTCCACGTTTGCCCCACGGGCCAGGAAGACGATTTCGTGTTCCCCCGTTCCGGCATACGCCCTGGCCAGCTTTGCGCCGAATACGCCCCCGACTCCCCCCATTCCCATCACTGCGATTCTCATGGCCGGTATCCTCCCTGAATGGTTGTTGTCCTGTTTCCCCCAATGACTCTTTCCTGTACCACAAGGTCCTCCGGGAGGGCATCCGAAATTCATATGTCTTTCCGGTTGCAATGAACGGGTTTGTCCGTATTAGATGGAGCGTCGGCGGATGCAGGCGCCGACCGGAGCCTTCCCCCGGCCGCGCCCCAGCGAACGCGGCGACGGAAGGTGAAGCGATCGGCTATCCGGCGGCATGAGCCACGGTGCGGCAGTGCAAAACGAAGAACATGTGGGAGGTTGGAATGAAGCAAAATGGAGTTTTCACCATCATCGGCATCCTGGCGCTGGTTCTTGTCTGCGGGAACGCCCTGGCGGGGCCGGGCCGGCTGACCGTATCGGAGGGGAAAGCCGTGAGTTACGCCTGTGAAAACGGGGATCGCGTCCTGGCTACGTACCATGAGCTCTCCGACGGCAGCCTTTCCTTCGTCAAGGTCCGAATGCCCGACGGGAAGGTGTACACCCTGCCCCAGGCGCTTTCCGCCTCCGGTGCCCGGTATACCGATGACCGGGAGCTGGTGTGGTGGATCAAGGGTGATTCGGCCTTTGCGGAGGTTCGGGGCGACAATGGCGAGTGGACGCAGAAATATCAGGAATGCCGGGTGACAAACGAAGGCAGGAGGGCTCCGAAGGCCGGCCGGCGGCCCTGACAAATTCCGGAGTCACCGGGGAAAGTCGGGAGGCACCGGATCCGGGAAACGGAGCATTCCGGGACCGTCATGCCGCCCCTGCATCCGGGCCGTCGCCGGCGGCACGGCGGGGGACCAGGAAGTCCTTGACTTCCCGGCGCCGTTCCCGTAGGATTCCCGAAAATTCAAGGAGAAACGGGACGTTCCATGTATTCCAGAAAGGTTGTCATCCGCTACACGGCGGACAATGTCGAACAGCCCATCATCTGCCACCTCGTCAAGCAGTACGACCTGGAGTTCAATATCCTCAAGGCCCGCATTTTCCCCCGCCGGGATGGAATGATCGTCCTGGAGCTGGGGGGTGCGAAAGAGAATTTCGACGCGGGGATCCAGTTCCTGAGGGAGAATGGGCTGAAGGTGGAGCCTCTCTCCAAGAGCGTCAACCAGAACCGGGACCGCTGCGTGCACTGCGGAGCCTGCACGTCCTTCTGCCCCACCGGCGCCCTCGCGTTCGAGGCGGGATCGGCGCAGGTGGCCTTTGACGCGGAAAAATGCAACGGCTGCGAGTTGTGCGTGTCCGCCTGTCCCGTCCGGGCCATGGAGGTGGACCTGCTGTAGCGCCCGCCGGGAGCCGGCAATCCGGCATATGCCGGAGGCAGGCGACGGGGCCTTGCCGGTCCGAGGAAGCGTTCCGTCCTGCCGTCACTTGCCTTTGGACGGTTTCTCCGCATCCTTCCCGTCGTCCTTGACGGCTCTCCCTATGCCATCCGTGATTTCCCTGCCCTTCTGGTAGACACCCTTGCCCTTTTCGTACACCTTTTTGCTCGTGTCGATGACCTCGGAGGCCTGCTGACTGGTCTTGTGGATCAGGGCCTGGACGTCTTTCGTGCCCTGGAAATAGAAGTATCCCGCCATGAAGAGGAGGACGAGCGCGACCACGAGCGCCAGCTTCAGAAGCTGTTTGAAGAGAAAGTACAGGAGAATCAGGCAGACGAAAATCAGGGCCATCAGGGCGACCGGGTGGGCGGACAGGTAATGGGTGATGCCTTCCATGCAAGGTTCCTCCTCGGGAATTCGCGGCATTCTAATGCAGTTGCCCGGAAATTTCCATAGGGCCTTTGATGCTTGACAAACGAAGGGCGGCCGCCGTAACAGGTGGCGTTCGCCGGGTCCGTGTGTACGATCCGGAAGCGATTGCCCGATGGGATTTCAGGTGGTGATTTGACCGACAGGAGCAGGAAGATGCCGGTGGCGGCGCTGGCCACGCTGGGGTGCAAGGTCAACCAGTGCGACTCGGCGGCGCGCGCCGAGGCGATCGCCGCCCGCGGGGTGAACCTGGGTGCCTTCACCGGCGAGGCGGGCGGCGACAGCGTCAACACCTGCAAGGGGACGG
>CAZXMK010000052.1:2471-7857 GCA_964641935.1 uncultured Syntrophaceae bacterium | reverse complement strand
GCGGTTGCCGAGGCGCTCCGGGGAGCGGGCTTTTCGGTAATCCCTGTCCCGGGAAGAGCGGACGTCTATGTCATCAACACGTGCACCGTGACGGCCAGGACGGATTTCCAGTCCCGCCAGCTGATCCGGCGGGCCTGCCGGGCCAATCCGGAGGCCGTGGTGGCGGTCACCGGCTGCTATGCCCAGTGCCGCCCCGAAGAGCTCCGGCGGATCCCCGGTGTCCGCCTGATCGCGGGAAACGCCGAGAAGGAGCGTCTCACGGAGCGCCTGCGGGAGATCCTGCGGGAGAAGCATCCGCCCGGGATCGGACCCTCCGTCGAAGTGGGAGACATCCGGAGCTGCCTGAAGGCCGGCAGCCTCTGGGCCGGCTCTTTTCCTGAGCACACAAGGGCGTTCCTGAAGATCCAGGACGGCTGCGACGCGGCGTGCAGCTACTGCACCGTTCCCCGCGCCCGCGGACCCGTCCGCAGCGTCCCCCGGGAGGATGTCCTGCGGCGCCTCTCCCGTCTGGCGGAGGCCGGTTACCGGGAGGTCGTGCTGACGGGGATCCACCTGGGGGCCTACGGCCGGGACCTGTGCGGGAGCGGGGACCTGACGGACCTGCTGGAGCGGGTCGAGGACGGAGGCATCGTGGACCGCCTGCGTCTCAGCTCCATCGAGCCCGGGGAGATCCCCGACCGGATGCTGGCGCTCCTGCGCCGGGGAAAGCGCCTCTGCCGCCACCTGCACGTCCCGCTCCAGAGCGGCGATGACGGGATTCTCCGGGCCATGAACCGGACGTACGGACGCGAGTTCTATCGGGCGCTGGTGGAGCGGATCGTCGCGGAGGTTCCCGGCTGCGCCGTCGGGGCGGATGTCATGGCGGGCTTTCCCGGGGAGGACGAACGGTCTTTTGCGAATACGGTCCGCCTGATCAAAGACCTGCCGCTGGCTTACCTGCACGTGTTTCCCTATTCCCGGAGGCCAGGGACGCCGGCGGCGGAGTTCCCGGACCAGGTGGGAGAGGGAGAAAAGAAGGCACGGGCGGCGCTGCTGAGGGACCTGGGGGCCCGCAAAAGGAGGGACTTTGCGGCCCGCTTCATCGGGAAGGAAGTGAAGGTCCTCCTGGAGGACAGAAAAGATCGGGAGACGGGACTCCGGAAGGGATTTTCCGGAGAATACGTACCCGTCCTGGTGACCAACGGAGAAAAAAAGGATGTTAACCGGCTGGTTCCGGTGGTTCCGGTGGAAGCGCGGGAGGGAAGACTGGTGGGGGCGATCGGCGCCCCTGACCCGGCAGCGGCGGAACGCCCTGCGGGTGCTTGAAAAGAGCCTGGGACATTCCTTCGGAAGCATCGAGCTCCTGAACGTGGCGCTGACGCACCGGTCCTATGCGAACGAAAACGCCTCTCTCGGCTGCGCCGACAATGAGCGCCTCGAGTTCCTCGGGGATGCGGTGCTCCAGCTCTGCACCAGCAATCTCCTGATGCGCCTGTTTCCAGGGGATGCCGAGGGCCAGCTCTCGAAGCGCCGCACCTCCATCGTCAACGAGCGTCCCCTGGCGGAGCTGGCCCGGCAGGTGAGCCTGGGCTCCTTCCTTCTCCTGGGAAAGGGGGAGGAAAACTCCGGCGGCTGTGAAAAATCATCCATCCTTTCGGATACCTTTGAGGCGGTCATCGCGGCGATCTACCTGGATGGGGGATACCCGGCGGCGAACCGCTTCATCGAACGGTTCTTCGTTCCACTGATCCGGGAGGAGGGCCGGGACCTGATCTACCGCGACTACAAGTCCGATCTCCAGGAACTGGCTCAGGGCCGCTTTCGCTTCATTCCCCGCTATGAACTGGTGGGCGAGTTCGGCCCGGACCATGACAAGACCTTCGAGATGGAGGTGACCGTGGCCGACGTCGTTTCCATCCGGGCCCTGGGAAAGAACAAGAAGGAGGCCGAGCAGGAGGCGGCCCGGCGGGCTCTGGATCTCCTGGCCCTCCAGGAGGGAGGGAGCGTGCCGTGATCATTCCGTTCTTCCTGCCGAATCGGGGCTGTCCCCAGCGCTGCCTGTTCTGCAACCAGTCGGTGGCCTCCGGCGAGATCCCGGGAGATCTCCGGGAGGAGGGATTTCACCGCCGGGTGAGGGCCGCCCTTGAAGGGATGGACGGGAAAGAGAGCAAGCGGCCGCAGAGGATCCAGGTCGCCTTTTACGGCGGAAACTTCACGGGGCTGTCCCGGGAGCGCCGGGGCGAACTTCTTCGATGGGCAGGCGATTATCTCCGACACGGGAGCGTCGACTCCATCCGGGTGTCCACCCGTCCCGACCACCTGGATGAAGACGTCCTCGACGAGCTGAAAAGGCACGGGGTAGCCACCGTGGAGGTGGGACTCCAGTCCCTGGACGACACCGTCCTGGATCTATCCCGAAGGGGCCACACGGCCGCCGACGGTGAGCGCGCCGTGGGCCTGCTGAAGGGAAGGGGATTCGAGACGTCGGTCCACCTGATGGCGGGGCTCCCCGGTGACAGCCCTGCCTTCTTTGACGATACGGTCCGCCGGACGACAGCCCTGAAACCCGACATGGTGAGGATCCACCCCACGCTCGTTCTCCGGGGGACAGCCCTGGAGGAGGAATACCGGGCCGGGCGCTACCGTCCGCTGACGCTTGACGAAGCGGTGGAGCACTGCGCCGGGGCCGTCCGCCGCTTTTCCGCCGCCGGCATTCCCGTCGTCCGCCTTGGGCTCCAGCCGACGCCGGGCATGACCGGGGGAGACAGTGTCGTGGCCGGACCGTTTCACCCCGCCTTCGGTTCCCTGGTCCACGAGTCTCTGTTCCGCCAGGGAGCCGCCATCCTGCTGGAAAATTTGCCCGGAGTCCGCCGGGATGCCCGTTTTCGGGTCGCCCCGGGGGACGTGTCATTCTTCCGGGGCCATCGAAACGGGAACCTCCTTGTTCTCCGGGAGCGCTTCCGCCTCGATTCGCTGACCGTCGAGGAAGACTCCGGGCAGTCCCGGGGGGTCCTGGTCCTGGAGTCGGGGCCGTCCCGTTCGGCCGTCAACTGCCTGGGCCGGCCCTGACGGATCTCCGTTCAATTCTCTCCGCTTCGTCCCCTGTCTTTTCCTCTACGCCTGCATGCATCGCTTCGGCATGTCTCTTGCTAAAACTCCTGCGGTTGATTTGAAAATCAGGCCGATTTGCAGACGAAACAAGGCCTGAACGGGTGTCATTTTTTCAATGAGGGGTTTTCCCGTCGATGGATGCTTGACGATGGAGTCAATCCGTTGACGGTGCGGGGCGGTTCGCTCTTCCGGACGGAGAAGAGCCGCCGGACGATGCCTCCGGCAAGCGGGAGCCCGCTGCCCGGTATAACCATTACACCAGTTCAAATTCGAGTTGAGGAGGTTGCTATGGATCACGTTCGTGAAGTAATGGGCTTCGGAGGAATTCTTTTTGGCATGCTGGCTTTCGTTATATGCGGGCTGCGGGTCATCTTCGGGAAGAACCGGCCAACCAAGATGTATCTGGTTGTCGTGCCCGTGATCCTGCTCACGGGCCTGCAGTTTTACCTGATCGGGCGGTTCTCCCTCACGATCTCCTGGTGGGGCACGCTGGCCTCAATCGCGGTGGGCGGCCCTTTCCTGCTGGTTTCATTCGTGATCATCGCCAGGCGCAAGGCGATCCCGATCCTGGGTTCCGTTTATGGAATCACCACGGGAGTGGAGGAGATCGTCGTGGGAACGGATCAAATGACGTCATCCAGCTCCACGCTGGCGGAGGGGGCCAGCGAGCAGGCCGCGGCCATCGAGCAGACCTCGGCATCCCTCGAGGAAATGACGTCCATGACCGCCCAGAACGCTGAAAACGCGAACCAGGCGAATGCCCTGATGTCGAAAGACACCCGGGAAAGCTACGGCATCATGGAGAAAAAGATGAACCTGATGCACGAGGTCGTCTTGGCCAGTGTCCAGGCCGGCGAGGAGACCGCCAAGATCATCAAGACCATCAACGAGATCGCCTTTCAGACGAATCTCCTGGCCCTGAACGCCGCCGTCGAGGCGGCCCGTGCCGGGGAAGCAGGGGCCGGTTTCGCCGTCGTGGCCGAGGAGGTTCGCAGCCTGGCCCTGCGCTCCGCAACGGCGGCGCGTAATACGGAAGACCTGATTGCCGATTCGACGGGGAAAACACGCCAGGCCTCGATCCTGTTCGAAGAGATAAACAAAGAGCTTGCGAGGAATCGGGATATCGCGATGAAGGTAACGGACCTGATCGGACAGGTCGCCGAGGCCTCCAGGGAGCAGGCCCAGGGGATCGACCAGATCAACCGGGCCGTGGCGGAGATGGACAAGGTCGTCCAGCAGAATGCCGCCAGTGCGGAGGAATTCTCCGCCGTGACCGAGAAGATCAAAGATCAGGTGAGCAACATCCATGGCTTCGTCGACAGGATCAAGCCCATCCTCGGGGAAGAGATCATTTTGGCCATGGGGGAAAAGGCCCGCGCATCGGAAAGGCCGATGAGGGATGAGGAGGCTGCGTTTCCGGTGCTTGCCGGAGCAAGGCCGTTGAGCCTTCCGGCAAAAGTCTGAAACCGCGGGCGCGGAGCCTGCATCGGGAGCAGCCTCCGGTCCGATGGCGCATCGGATTGCAGGGCCGCGCTGAACGGCGGGCATGCCGCCGTGCGGAGTACAGGGACCGGCTGAGGGATCAGCCGGTCCTTTGCATTCAGGGGGCGCATTCGGGGGCGCATTCAGAGGGCGAACTCAGGGGGCGCATTCCCGGGGGATTTTACCGAAAGCCGTTCTTCCATGTTTCCCCATCGGCTCCCGTATGCTATGACCACCCCATGGAAGAACGTTCCCCCTTCAAGTCCGGTTTCATCGGCATCATCGGCCGGCCCAACGTGGGCAAGTCCACCCTCCTGAACACCATCCTGGGGGAGCGCCTGGCCATCACCACACCCAAGCCCCAGACGACGCGCAACCGGATCATGGGGATCCACACGGACGCGCGGGGCCAGTTCATCTTCCTGGATACGCCGGGGATTCACCGCGGCGACAATCCCCTCAACCGGTCCATGGTTTCCGCCGCCCGGGAAACGTTCCGCTCCGCCGATATCCTGCTCCTCCTGGTGGAGGCGCCCCGCATCGACGGGAACGACCGGGAGATCGTCGCGTCCCTGGCGGAGCTGTCCCTGCCGGTGATCCTCGGGATCAATAAGATCGATACGATCCGGAAGCCCCTCCTCCTGCCGCTCATCGACGAGGCCCGGGGACTGTTTCCATTCCGGGCGATCGTTCCCCTGTCAGCCCGGAGCGGCGATGGAGTCCCCGTCCTCCTGGAGGAGATCGGGAAACTCCTTCCGGAAGGCCCGCCGCTCTTCCCGGAGGACACCCTGACGGACCGGCCGGAGCGGTTCAT
>CAZXMK010000052.1:0-2371 GCA_964641935.1 uncultured Syntrophaceae bacterium | reverse complement strand
CGGTTCTTCGATTCCCGGATTTTCCTGGAGCTGTTCGTCCGGGTGCAGAAGGACTGGACGCGGGATCCGCGGGCGCTCCGGGAGTTCGGGTATGCGGAAGAGGACGGGTAGCCGCAGGGGGATAGGGTCTGCCCATGAGCTGGCGCGAACGGATCGTCGACGTCCTGGGCCTGAAGAGGAGCATGGTCGCCCTGCTGTCCATGGTGGTCCTCGTCGGCCTGGGGGAAAAGATGGCCGAGCGGTTCCTGCCGCTCTACCTCCTGGCCCTGGGAGGCGGCATCCTGTCCGTCGGCATCCTCAACGCGATGGACAACTTCCTGTCGGCCCTCTACTCCTTTCCCGGGGGCTACCTGAGCGACCGCCTGGGGACCAAGCGGGCCCTCCTGGTCTTCAACCTGATCGCGATGTTCGGGTACGTCATCGTGATCCTCTTCCCCTACTGGCAGGCGGTGATCGTCGGGTCCGTCTTCTTCCTGTCCTGGACGGCCATCTCGCTCCCCGCCACCATGAGCCTCGTCTCCCGGGTCCTGCCGGAAAACCGGCGCACCATGGGGGTCTCCCTGCATTCCCTGGTCCGGCGGATCCCCATGGCGCTGGGACCCGTCCTGGGGGGACTCCTGATCGGCCTCTACGGGGAAAAGACGGGGATCCGCCTGGCCTTTGCGGCCGCGCTTATCCTCGGTCTTGTTTCCCTGGTCATGCAGCAGGCGATGATCGAGGAGGACCCGGGGAAGGGCCGGGGGGAGAAGCGTCCCTCGCGGCTGTGGCGGTTCATGAGCCCGTCCCTGAAAAACCTCCTCGTCTCCGACATCCTGATCCGCTTCGCCGAGCAGATTCCCTATGCCTTCGTCGTCGTCTGGTGCGTGAAGAACAACGGCATCAGCCCGTTCCAGTTCGGCGTTCTCACCGCCGTGGAGATGGCCGTGGCGGTCCTGGTGTACATCCCGGTGGCGTACCTGGCGGACCGGAGCGCGAAGAAGCCCTTTGTGGTGATCACCTTCTTCAACTTCACGGTCTTTCCGCTGTTTCTCCTGTTCTCCACATCGTTCCCCATGATGGTGGCGGCTTTCGTGATCCGGGGGCTGAAGGAGTTCGGGGAGCCCACGCGGAAGGCCCTGATCATGGATCTGGCCCCGGAGGACCGGAAGGCGGGGATGTTCGGCCTCTATTACCTGGTTCGGGATGTGATCGTCTCCGGAGCCGCGCTCGCCGGGGCGTTTCTGTGGGAAATCTCGCCGGAGGTCAACCTGCTGACCGCGACGGCCTGCGGTATTCTGGGAACGGTCTATTTCTGGATCTTCGGCCGGGATCTCGGAGGGACGGCAATGCCCGCCCAATCTCGTTGACGGAAGTGGAATGAGGAACCCTGCATCGTGAAAAAGAGATCTTCACGGAAAAGAGCTTTCCTGACAGCAGCCTTCCTGATCTGTGCCTGCCTCCTTCTCCAGTGTTCATTCCCGAACGCGGTCTTATGGGACAGCGGCGAGAAGAAACCGGATCGGCTCTCGGGGGATATGGAAATCCTCGTTTCCCGCGTGGAGGCGAAGCAGGCGCAGGACTCTGTTTCCGGCGGGATGCTCCGCATCACCTATCCCTATGACGGGTCCCTCTTTCCTCCGGAGATCGCCTCTCCGACGGTTACGTGGACCGACGAAGACCCCCGGTCGCGGTGCTGGCTGGTTGCGATCCGGTTTGAAGGCGGGCGGCCCCCCATCTTCCTGCTGACGGAGGAGCGGTCCTGGACGCCCGGGAGGGAGACCTGGGAAGCCGTCAAACAACACTCGAAGGAAAAGCCGGCGACACTGACCGTAACCAGCCTCCCGGACCGCGAATCGGGGGACGTTCTGTCCGAACATGCCGTCTCCTTCGGCACGTCCGGAGACCCCCTGGGCGACTCCGTCCTCTTCCGCCAGATTCCCCTCCCGTTTGCCGTTGCCAGCAAGAGCTTCGAGAAGACCCGCTGGCGCCTGGGCGACATCTCCTCATACGGAAAACCGGCGACCGTCATGACGGGCATCTCCGTCTGCGCCAGCTGCCACGCCGTCTCATCCGACGGGAAGTGGATCAGCATGGAATACAACTACGGGGAAGACAACGGAGCCCAGTTCATCACGCCGGTCCGGAAGGACATCGTTCTCACGAAAAAGGACTTCTTCACCTGGAGCGACTTCCCGAGGTCCGGCGTTCTCCCGCCGACGCGAGGACTGTACGGCCGGATGTCCCCGACGGGCCGGTACGCCGCCGCGTCGGTGAACGAGATCTCCTACGCCGCCGTGATGGACGACCTGGACTACTCGCAGCTTTTCTTTCCGACTTTCGGCGTGATCGCGGTGTACGACTCGAAGGACGGCTCCATCAGGCTGCTCCCCGG
>CAZXMK010000051.1:0-13616 GCA_964641935.1 uncultured Syntrophaceae bacterium | reverse complement strand
AGACTTTTCCATCCGGACGGACTTTCAGCCAGACGATGCGCTCCATGGAAAAGTCTCCGCGACGCAGGGAATCCCCGTGGCAGCCCCCGCACCGAGATACAATTGCTTTTCCGCAGGGAAATTGGGTTGTAAGGATGTCCATGACAGAACCAGGCTTTGAATTGTTAAAAGAAGACACCGGTACCAGGGCCCGGCTGGGACGGATCGACACGCCCCACGGGGAGATCCGTACGCCCGCGTTCATGCCCGTGGGGACCCAGGGGACCGTCAAGGCTGTGCTGCCGGAGACGATCCGGGAACTGGGCGCGGACATTATCCTCGGGAACACGTACCATCTATACTTGAGACCCGGCCACGAGCTGATCCGCCGCCTGGGGGGGCTTCAGCGGTTCATGAACTGGCCCGGCCCGATCCTCACCGACAGCGGCGGGTTCCAGGTCTTCAGCCTCGGGGCACTCCGGAAGATCACGGAGGAGGGCGTCACCTTCCAGTCCCACATCGACGGATCAAAGCACGACCTAACTCCGGAGTCCGTCGTGACCATCCAGGAGGCCCTCGGGTCGGACATCATGATGTGCCTCGACGAGTGCACCCCCTACCCGGCGACGGTCCCAGAGGCCCGGATCTCCATGGAGCGGACGAACCGCTGGGCCCGGCGCTCCCTGGAGGCCCGGAAGAACCACTCGCAGATGCTCTTTGCCATCGTCCAGGGGGGGATGTACCCGGACCTGCGCCGGCTGGCCCTGGAGGACCTGGCGGCGCTGGACTTCGAGGGCTATGCCCTGGGGGGTCTCAGTGTCGGGGAACCGAAGGACATCATGGAGGAGATCGTGGCCGGGACGGCTCCGCTCCTCCCCCGGGGAAAGCCCCGCTACCTGATGGGTGTGGGGACCCCCGCCGACATCGTCCGGAGCGTCTCCGCCGGCATCGATCTCTTCGACTGCGTGCTCCCCACGCGATGCGCAAGGAATGGATTATTATTTACAAACACCCAAAAGGTTGTTATAAAGCACGCCCGCTGGCGGGAGGACGAGCTTCCCCTCGATGAAGCCTGCGACTGCTACACCTGCAGACACTACTCGCGGGCGTACCTCCGGCATCTATACATGGCCCGGGAGATCCTGGCCATGGTGCTCAACACGATTCACAATGTCCGGTTCTATCTTCGACTGATGGAACGGATCCGGGAAGAGATCCGGGGGGGGAATTATACGGTCTGGCAGCGGGAGTTTCTGGACCGGTGGAAAGACGAACCGGCGGGGAATGCCGACGCAAGCTCGGAGATTCCCGAATAAATCAGGGAGGATATTTTCGTGATCGGAACCGCATATGCCATGGGGATGCCCGGAGGCGGGGGCGCGGGAGGGGACTGGAGCTTCATCATCATGATGGGCGTCCTGTTCGCCATCTTCTACTTCCTGCTCATCCGGCCCCAGATGAAACAGCAGAAGGAGCACAAGGACATGCTGGCCAGCCTGACCCACGGGGATCTGGTCATGACCTCGGGGGGGATCCAGGGGAAAATCACCGCCGTCGCGGACAACGTCGTGACCCTGGAGATCGCCGACAAGGTGAGAATCAAGGTGGGCAAGAGCTTCATCAGCACCGTCCTCCAGAAGGCCGGGAAGGAATCGAAGGAATAACCAGGGGTTCGCCATGATCAAGAGCATCCGCATCCGTGTCGCCATTACCGTTGTCATCTGCCTGGGGGCGCTGTTTTACCTGACGCCGACCCTGATTCCGGACCTGCCCGAGTTCTGGAAGAAAAACCTTCCCTCGGACCGGATCCACCTGGGGCTGGACCTGCAGGGAGGAATGCACCTCATCCTGGAGGTGGACACCGCGAAAGCCCTTGAAAGCACGATGGAGCGCACGTCCAACGACCTGAAGGAAACCCTGATGGACAAGCGCGTCCGCTTCCGCAACATCGAGCGGACGAAGGCGGGCATCAGCCTGGAGCTGCCCGATCCGGCCTCCCGGGGGGCCTTCGACAAGATCCTGAAGGACAGCTATCCCGATCTGGAGGTGGCCAAGTCGGAGACCCGGGAAGGGCGCGACATGGTGACCCTGAAGATCAAGGACAAGCGGGCCGCGGATATGAAAAAATTCGTCGTCGAGCAGAGCCTGGAGACCATCCGGAACCGGGTGGACCAGTTCGGCATCTCCGAACCGGAGATCATGCCCCAGGGGGACGACCGGATCGTCGTCCAGCTTCCGGGCATCCAGGACCCCGCCCGGGCGAAGAACCTGATCGGCAAGACGGCTCTTCTGGAGTTCAAGCTCCTCGACGAGGAGCACTCCCTGGATGACGCCCTCCGGGGCAACGTCCCCGAGGGGAGCGTGATCCTCCGCGGCTACAAGGTGGAGCCGGAATCGGGCCGCCGGACCGACGTGCCCTATCTCGTGCGGACCAAGACCCTCCTGACCGGCGGGGCGCTCGAGAACGCCCAGGTCAAGATCAGCGACCGCTTCGGCGAGCCTTACGTGGCCATCAAGTTCAACAGCCAGGGAGCCAACGAGTTCGAGCGGATCACCGGGGAAAACGTCAAGAAGAGACTCGCCATCGTGCTGGACGGCGTCGTCCACTCGGCGCCGGTCATCCAGGAGAAGATCTCCGGGGGCCAGGCCCAGATCACGGGGACCTTCACCATGGATGAGGCCAAGGACCTGGCCATCGTTCTTCGGGCGGGCGCCCTGCCGGCGCCGGTCGTCATCCTGGAGGAGCGGACCGTGGGGCCCTCCCTGGGCCAGGACTCCATCAACAAGGGTCTCTGGTCCGTCGCCATCGGCGGCCTCCTGGTGATCCTGTTCATGGGCTTCTACTACAAATGGGCCGGCGTCATTGCCAACAGCGCCGTCATTCTCAACATCATCCTTCTCATGGGGACCCTCTCGGCATTCAAGGCGACCCTGACCCTGCCGGGCATCGCCGGCATCGTTCTCGTTATCGGCATGGCCGTGGACGCCAACGTTCTCATCTTCGAGCGGATCCGTGAGGAGGTGAGGAACGGCAAGACTCCCAAGATGGCCGTCGAGGCGGGCTACGGAAAGGCATTCCTGACGATTCTCGACTCGAACGTGACGACCCTCATCGCCGCCCTGTTCCTGTTCGGCTTCGGGACCGGTCCCGTGAAGGGCTTCGCCGTGACGCTCACAATCGGCATCATCGCCAGCATGTTCACCGCCGTCTTCGTGACGCGGATCGTCTTCGACCACTTCGTCCTGAACCGGAAGATCTCCCGGATCAGCGTATGAAACCGGGGCGGAACGAACCCCGGACGCCATTTCCCAAACTGAGGAGCACCGCATGGAACTGATCAAGGCGGGTACCAACTTCGATTTCGTCGGCAAGATGAAGATCGCCTTCGGCATATCCCTGGCGCTGATCGTCATCAGCATCGCCTCCATCGTCTGGCACGGAGGTCTCAACTACGGCATCGACTTCGCCGGGGGGACCATCATCCAGATCAAGTTCCAGCACGAGCCGGCCCCGGAGAAGATCCGGGCGGCCTTCAAGCCCATCGGCCTGGAAGGAAGCACCATCCAGCAGTACGGGGAAAACGAGGTGGTGGTGCGCATCGGCGACTCGGCTGAAAACACAAAAGAAACAAGCGACAAGATCCAGCAGGCCCTGACGTCCGCCCTCGGGGCGGGGACCTTCGACATCCGCCGTGTCGAGTACGTGGGACCCAAGGTGGGGAAAGACCTGACAAAGAAGGCGCTCCTGGCGATCGTCTTTTCCTGGATCGGCATGCTCATCTACATTGCCTTCCGGTTCGAGTTCCGCTACGGCGTGGGCGGCATCCTGGCCCTGGTGCACGATACGATCATCACCGTGGGGGCCCTGTCGCTCCTGGACAAGGAGTTCGACCTCACCATCGTGGCGGCCCTTCTCACGATCATCGGCTACTCCATCAACGACACCATCGTCGTCTTCGACCGGATCCGGGAAAACGTCCGGAAAAACATCAAGCAGGACCTGGCCACGCTGATCAACACCAGCGTGAACGAAACCCTGAGCCGGACCATCCTGACCGCCCTGACGGTCTTCATCGTCCTGGTGGCACTCTTCTTCCTGGGAGGAGCGGTGATCCACGATTTCGCCTTCACCCTCATCGTCGGCATCGTGATCGGAACCTATTCCTCCATTTTCATAGCCAGCTCCATCGTGCTGGCCTGGGAGAGGCTCCGGCCGGCCGGGAAAAAGAGGAAAAAGTAACTTGTCCTTTCTGGAATCGGCCGGCATCTTTCTTCTCATCATCACCTTCCTGGTGGGATTGCTGGCCACCCTGCTCGGACTGCCCGGTCCGTTCCTGATCCTGGCGGCGGCCTTTGTGTACGCCGCCGCGACGGGATTCGCCACCCTGGGCTGGAAGGTCCTCCTGACTCTGGTCTTTCTGGCGGCCCTGGCGGAGGCGCTCGACTTCGGCCTGCGGGCCGTCGGCGCGACCCGGTTCGGAGCCTCCCGAAAGGGAGCCTGGGCGACGGTCCTGGGCAGCATCGCCGGAATGCTCCTCTTCACCCCGTTCCTGTTCGGGCTGGGAACGGTGCTGGGAGCCTTTGCCGGAGGATTTGCCGCCGTTTTCACTGTGGAAATGATGCAGCAGCGGAAGATCCGGCCGGCCCTGCGCGCCGGCGTGGGGTCGATTTTAGGCGGAATGGCGGTCATCCTGGCAAAGGGAAGCGCCGCCCTGGTCATGATCGTCGTGACCCTCATCAACATTTATTCGTAACGGAAGCCATGTCGAAACCGAAGTCCAAGACTCAGGAGTACGTCGAGGCGATCATCATCGCCATTCTGATCGCCCTGTTCATCCGAACCTTCCTCGTGCAGGCCTTCAAGATCCCCTCGGGATCCATGAAGCCGACCCTGCTGATCGGGGACCACATCCTGGTGAACAAGTTCATTTACGGGGTCAAGATCCCCTTCGTCCGCAATACCCTGATTCCCATCAAAGATCCGAAGCGGGGCGACATTGTCGTCTTCATCTACCCGGAAGACCGCTCCAAGGATTTCATCAAGCGGGTCATCGCCGTCGGGGGGGACACCGTCGAAATCAGGAACAAGCAGATCTTTCTGAACGGCAAGCCCCAGAACGACGGCCACGGGGTCCACGTGGACGAGGTCATCTTCCCGGCCTCCATGCAGCCGCGGGACAACTTCGGCCCTGCCACCGTTCCCAGGGACAAGATCTTCGTCATGGGGGACAACCGCGACCAGAGCTACGACAGCCGGTTCTGGGGCTTCGTCGACCTCAAGGACGTCATGGGCAAGGCCTTTGTCATTTACTGGTCCTGGAACCGGGACGACACCTGGGTCCGCTGGGACCGGCTGGGCATGCTTCTGCAGTGAACCGCCGGCGGGAGAGAGACCGGGAATCCGCTCACCCTTCCATGGGTCTCCTTGATCACGGGACGAAACTTGTGTATGGTGGCGCATCTCCGCCGCCTTCGGCCATTCCCTGCAGCGGAAGGAAAAGACACGGAGCGATCCATGGGTCTCAGAAATCTCCGGCTCACCCTGTTCGCGATCGCGCTTTTCCTTCTTTTCACGACCATGTCCGCCCGGGCGGAGGCACCGGCCATCCGGGAAGGCGAGACTCTCTCCCTTTCCCGCTGCATCGAGATCGCCCTGAAGCGGCATCCGGACCTGGCGGCCTATGCGTATGAAGTAGAGGCCCGGGAGGCCCAGGCCGCCCAGGCGAGGAAGGACTACCTCCCCAAGATCGACGTCACCGGCGGCTACACGCGCTACAACCCGGACGACCGGAACGCCGCCGACAACTACTCCCTGATTCCCCTGGAATCGTACAGCTACTACAGCGCCTCCGCCACCCTCACCCAGAACATATACGATTTCGGAAAACGGGAAACGACCATCCGGATGAGGGATCTGTCCCGGGATGCCTCCCTGCACGACCTGGAAAACCAGCGGCTTGCCCTGGTCCACTCCGTCCGCGAGGCCTATTACGAGCTTCTCCGGACCTCCCGCAACCGGGAGGTACAGACGGAGAAGGCCGGCAAGTTCGAGGCGCATCTCCGGCAGGCAAAGGTCTTTTTCGAGGCCGGGACCAAGTCCCGGTACGACGTGACCAAGGCGGAAGTGGACCTGAGCAATGCCCGGCTGGAACTGACCTCCGCGGAAAACGAAGAGATGCTGGCCCGGGTGAGCCTGAACCAGGTCATGGGCATTCCCTCTCCCCCATCCTACCGGATCGAGGACAACCTGGCGTTCCAGCGCTACCCGGTCGTTCTTGACGAAGCGATGGCCCAGGCCCTGGAGTCCCGGTCGGACCTGAAGTCCCTGGCGGCGCAACTCGAAGCGGCGGAGCGGGAAATCGACCTGGCCCGGAAGGAGTATCTCCCCAGCCTCAGCGGCAAGGCCGGCTACTCGTATGACGGGAGCGAAAGGCCCCTCTCCCGGGGCTGGAACGCCGGCGTGTCGGTGTCGGTCAATCTATTTGAGGGCCTGGCCACGCAAAACCGCATCCGGGAGGCCCTGGCGAAGCGGAACAAGCTCCAGGCCCAGCTGGATTCCAAGCGGCTCGATGTCCGCACGGAGATCCAGAAGGCCTGCCTGAACCTGCTGAAAGCGGAAAGAAGCATCAACGACGCGGCCCTGGCGGTCCGGCAGGCGGAGGAAAACCTGGAGATCGTCACCCTCAAGTACTCGGCGGGGCTGAGCACGCCTGTGGAGGTCACGGACGCCACGGTGGGCTTCAGCGATGCGAAACTGAAACATATCCAGGCCCTCTACGACTATCGGAAGGCCCAGTCCGCCATCGAAAAGGCCACGGGGAAGAAGATATGAAGAAAGGCGTTCTCCTCGGGATCGTATTGCTGCTGGTTGTCGGCTTCTCGGTCGCCGGATGCGGAAAGAAGGAAGCGCAGCATGCGCCGCCGGCGGTGCCCGTCACGGCCGGCGAGGCGGTCCGGAAGGACATGCCCGTCCAGATCCAGGCCGTCGGCCTCGTGGAGGCATACCGCACCGTGACGGTGGTTCCCCAGGTGACCGGGAAGGTCGCGGCCGTTCATTTCCGGGAGGGCCAGGAGGTCCGGAAGGGGGATCTCCTGTTCAGCCTGGACCCCGCCCCGTTTCGCGAGGAGCTACGCCAGGCGGAGGCCCGGTTGGCCAAGGAGGAGGCCCAGTTCGAACACGACCGGGCGGAGTCCCGGCGCTATGCCTTCCTCCTGGAGAAGGGAGCCGTCTCCCGATCCGAATACGACCGGTACCGGACAACCGAGACCACCCAGTCCCAGACCGTCCGGGACAACCGCGCCGCCGCCGAAAAAGCGCGGCTCAACCTCCAGTACTGCTCCATCACGGCCCCCATCGCGGGCAAGACGGGAACATACGGCGTCAACCCCGGGGCCGTCGTCTCGGCCAACACCGGGACCCTCACCACGGTGAACCAGATCCGCCCCGTCTACGTCCGCTTCTCCATCCCGGAGAACCGGCTGGCCGACGTCCGCCGCCAGATGCGGCAGTCGTCCCTGAAGGTGACGGCCACACTGCCCGGAAAGGAAAAGGACGCCCGGGAGGGGGTTCTCGTCTTTGTCGACAATGCCGTCGATCCCGACTCCGGCATGATCCGCCTCAAGGCGGAGTTCGCCAATCCGGACGGCTTCCTGTGGCCCGGGCAGTTCGCCAACGCTGCCCTGGAGCTCACGATCCAGAAGAACGCCCTGGTGGTGCCGTCGCCGGCCGTCCAGAGAAGCCAGGAAGGCCATTATGTCTTCGTCATCCGGAAGGATGGGACGGTGACCCAGCGTTCCGTGACGGTGGACCGCGTCGCGGGGCCCGACACGGTTCTGGCGAAGGGAGTGGAGCCCGGGGAGTCGCTCGTGACGGACGGCCACCTGAAACTCCGGGAGGGCTTCCCCGTGGAGATCAAGAAGGCGGCAGCCGGGAAGCCCTGAAGGCAGGACGATGAACCTATCCGCGATCTGGATCCGCCGGCCCGTCATGACCATCCTGGTCATGGTGAGCATCCTCTTCTTCGGAATCCACAGTTACCGGCACCTTCCCGTCAACAACCTGCCCAACGTCGATTTCCCGACCATCCAGGTCTATGCCAGCCTCTCGGGCGCGAGCCCCGAGGTCATGGCCTCCACCGTGGCAACACCGCTGGAGAAGGAGTTCACGAAGATCGCCGGCCTCCAGTCCATGTCCTCGACGAACCGGACGGGCAGCACCACCATCACCCTCCAGTTCTCCCTGGAGCGCAACATCGACGCCGCGGCCCAGGACGTGAACACGGCCATCGCCGCCGCCCGCTACCTCCTGCCCAACGATATGCCCTCGCCCCCGTCGTACTCCAAGACGAACCCGGCCGACCAGCCCATCATGTACTTCGTCATGACCTCCAAGACCATGCCTATGACGGACGTCCAGGACCTGGCGGAGGATTTCGTCAGCGGAACCCTGTCCACCGTGGACGGCGTGGCGCAGGTCAAGGTCATGGGGGCACAGAAGAAGGCCGTCCGGGTTCGGGTGGATCCGCGGAAGCTGGCCGCCCGGGGCATCGGCCTGAACGAGGTGAGCGATGCCATCAAGCAGGGAAACGTCAGCCGGCCCGGCGGGACCCTCGACGGATCCTTCCAGTCCTACACGATGGAATCGACCGGCCAGCTCCCCGACGCCCGGGCCTACAACCGTCTCGTCGTGTCCAGCAAGAACGGCATCCCCATCCGGATCGAGGACATCGGCCGCGCAGAGGATGCCATCGAATACGAGAAGACGAAGCTCTGGTTCCTGACGAAGGACACGGAGTACAACGCCATCATCCTGGCGGTGAGCAAACAGCCCGGCCAGAACACGGTCCGCATCGCCGCGGACATGAAGCAGAAGATCCCGCAGCTCCAGAAGATGATCCCCGAGGCCGTCGAGTTCATGCTCCTGTACAACCAGGCGGACTACATCCGGGAATCCATCGAGGACGTCCAGTTCACCCTCCTTCTGACCATCTTCCTCGTCGTCGCGGTGATCTTCCTGTTTCTCGGGTCCCTCCTGCCCACGATCATTCCGGGTATCGCCGTTCCCCTTTCCCTGGTGGCCACCTTCGCCGTCATGGACCTCCTGGGGTTCAGCCTCAACAACCTGTCCCTCATGGCCCTGACCCTGTCCGTCGGATTCGTCGTCGACGACGCCGTCGTCATGATGGAAAACATCGTCCGGAGGATCGAGGGAGGGGAGGACGCGATGCAGGCGGCCTTTACGGGCTCGCGGGAGATCGGCTTCACGATCCTCTCGATGACCATCTCGCTCGTGGTCGTCTTCATCCCGATTCTCTTCATGGGCGGGATCATCGGACGCCTGTTCCGGGAATTCGCCGTCAGCATCGGCGTCGCCATTCTCGTCTCCGGATTCATCTCCCTGACCCTGACCCCGATGCTATGCAGCCGCCTCCTCAACCGCTATCACGACGGCAGGCGGCGGCGCTTCCAGGAGTGGACGGAGCAATTCTTCCGGCGGGCCGCCGATTTCTACGGCCGGACCCTCTGGGTCCCCCTCAACCATCCAGTGGCGACGCTCGGCCTGACCGGGGTGATCCTCCTCCTGTCGTTCTTCCTGTTCGTCTGGATTCCCAAGGGCTTCGTCCCCTCCCAGGACCAGGACTATTTCCTCGTCTTCACGAAGGCCGCCGACCGGTCCTCCTTTGACTACATGGTGGAGCACCAGGGCGAGGTGAACCGGATCATTCAGGCCCACCCGGACCTGCGGGGGCTTCTGTCCGTCGCCGGCAGCGAGGAGGGGTCAAACTCCGGCTTTGCCCTCGTCACCCTGAAACCGGGCTCCGAGCGGAAGGAAAGCGTGACCGACATCATCAATGAGCTCAGGCCGAAGCTGAACGGTATCCCCGGCATGGTCGCCTTCCCCTTCAACCCGCCGCCCATTCCAATCGGAGGAAGGTCCACCACCGCAGCCTGGCAGTACACGCTGCAGAGCAACTCCCTGGAGGATCTCTATCGGGCGGCCCTGGCCCTCGAAGAGAAGATGGCAGGCCTCCCGTCGCTTGTGGACGTGAACTCGGACCTCAACATCCAGAGTCCCCGCATCCGGATCGTCATCGACCGGGACAAGGCGTCGTCCCTGGGTCTCACGGCCTCCCAGATCCAGGACGGCCTGTACACGTCCTTCGGGTCCCGGCAGGTCTCCACCATCTACAGCACGAGCAACGAGTACAACGTGATCCTGGAACTGGATCCGGCATTCCGGGAAGACCCGTCCGCCCTCTCCATGATCTACATCAAGTCCTCCCGCGACAAGCTCGTCCCGCTGACGGCCTTCGCAAGCATCGAGGAAAAGCTGGTTCCCCTGTCGGTCAGCCACTCGGGGCAGCTTCCTTCAGCGACGATCTCCTTCAACCTCAAGCAGGGCTTCTCCATCGACCAGGCCATGGCCCAGATCCGGGAGGCCTCCGCCCGTGTGCTTCCCCAGACCGTCACAGCCCAGTTCGAGGGGGCCTCGGAGGAATTCCAGAAATCCTTCGGAAACCTGGGCTTCCTCCTCTTCGTCACCATTTTCATCATCTATGTCGTCCTGGGGATTCTCTACGAGAGCTTCATCCACCCCGTCACCATCCTCTCGGCCCTTCCGCTGGCGGCCTTCGGGGCCCTTGTTTCCCTCATCCTGTTCCGCCTGAATCTGGACCTCTACGCCTTCGTGGGGATCATCATGCTCGTGGGCCTGGTGAAGAAGAACGGCATCATGATGGTCGACTTCGCCGTCGTGGCGGAGGAGGAGGAGAAGCTGGACGCCCGGAGCGCCATCCACAAG
Source organism: uncultured Syntrophaceae bacterium (assembly GCA_964641935.1). Classification (GTDB taxonomy): domain Bacteria; phylum Desulfobacterota; class Syntrophia; order Syntrophales; family PHBD01; genus PHBD01. The sequence goes on along the minus strand of CAZXMK010000051.1, from coordinate 2,836 downwards.
GCCTGCGTGATCCGCTTCCGCCCCATCATGATGACCACGATGGCGGCCCTGTTCGGAACCCTGCCCATCGCGCTGGGCATCGGCGCCGGGGGCGACGCCCGGATGTCCATGGGCGTGGCCGTCGTCGGGGGCCTCCTGTTCTCCCAGATGCTGACCCTTTACGTGACCCCCGTCTTCTACGTCTGCTTCGACCGCCTGGGACGGAGGCTGAAGCGCGGGAAGGGCCGTCCGGCTGAAAACGGCTGTTCGCCTGCTCCTGAAGGCACGCCCCCGGCCTGACGGCGGCGGAGACGCCGCGGCCCTTTTCACGGCGCAAAAAGTGTGCAATAGTACCTCATCCCTCAAGCAACCCTCACTCAAAACGCCAGGAGTCACTCCGTGACCGAATCTCATGGAGCGCCGGGGCGCGATTTCGACCATGCGGCATCGTTCTGGGACGAAAAGCCGGAGCGGGTCCGCCTGGCCGGGGACGTGGCCGACGCGATCATGCGGGAGATCCCGCTGGACCGCAGGATGGACTGCCTCGATCTCGGCTGCGGAACGGGCCTGCTCACGCTCCTCTTGGCATCGAAGGTCGGGACGCTGACCGCTGCGGACGGGTCCCGCGGCATGCTGGACGTCCTGAAAGGAAAGATCGAGCGAATGGGGTGGACGGGTGTAAAAACCCTGCAGGTCGACCTCGAGGCCGGTCCGCTCCCCGGCGGCCCGTACCACCTGGTCGCAAGCAGCATGACCCTTCACCACATCCGGGACATTCCCAAGCTGCTCCAGCGGATTTTCGCCGTCCTCCATCCCGGCGGGCGGATTGCCCTGGCGGACCTCGACGGTGAAGAGGGGCGCTTCCACCACGACAACCGAGGCGTTTTCCATTTTGGATTCGACCGCTCCTCGCTGGCCGGAGACGCCGCCGCGGCGGGATTCGAATCCGTCGGGACGACAACGGCGGCCCGGGTCCTGAAGGAAGGGAAACAGGGCGGCATACATGAGTTTACGGTCTTTCTCATGACCGCAAGAAAACCAGGGAAAAGGGAGGGAACGCCATGACGACAGACACCGCGGAGTGGAAAAGACAGGCCACGGCGTTCGCCGTGGAATTCGTCGAATCCGGGATGGTGGTGGGCCTCGGGCACGGCAGCACCGCCATTCACGCCGTGAAACTGATCGCGGAGCGCCTGAAAGACGGCCGGCTCCGGGACATTACGGGCATCCCCTGCTCGTTTCAGGCGGAGGAGGAGGCACTCCGGCACGGCATCCCGGTGACGACGCTGGACGTCCGGCCCTCCATCGACCTGACCATCGACGGGGCCGACGAGGTGGACCCGGGCCTGAATCTCATCAAGGGCGGAGGGGGCGCCCTCCTCCGGGAAAAGATCGTCGCCCAGGCCAGCCGGCGGGTCGTCATCGTCGTGGACGAGTCGAAACTCTCTCCCCGGCTGGGAACCCGGCGGAATGTCCCGGTGGAGGTAATCCCCTTCGGCTGGCGGTCCCAGCTGGCATTCCTGGAGTCCCTGGGGGCCAGGGTCACCCACCGGCGCAACGCCGACAAGAGTCTCTTCAAAACCGACCAGGGCAACCTGATCATGGACTGCCGCTTCGGCCCCATCATGGCCCCCAGGGAACTGGTCCGGGTCCTCGAGTCGCGGGCCGGAATCGTGGAGCACGGGCTGTTCCTGGACACCGTTTCGGAAGTGGTCGTGGCGGGCGCGGCGGGCGTCCGGCACCTGAAAAAATCCTGACGGGCAGGGCACTGCGGAGGCAGCCATGCCGGAGCAGAAGGGAAATCTCATGGATGACCAGGCTTCCACGGGCAGGATCCGCCTCGGCATCAGCGCCTGCCTCCTGGGGGAAAACGTCCGCTACGACGGCGGCCACAAGCTGGACCGCTACCTGCGGGACACCCTCGGAGCCCATGTGGAGTACGTTCCCGTCTGTCCCGAGGTCGAGTGCGGGCTGGGGGTTCCCCGGGAGTCGATGCACCTAGAGGGCAACCCGGAGAGGCCCCGCCTGGTCACCACGCGCACCAGGCTGGACCTCACCGGACGCATGGAGGCCTGGGCCGGCCGCCGCGTGGCCGAGCTGGAGAAGGAGGGGCTCTGCGGCTTCGTCTTCAAGAGCAGGTCCCCCTCCAGCGGCATGGAGCGGGTGAGCGTCTTCCCGGAAGGGGGCGGTCAGGCGGTCAAAAAGGGCTCCGGGATCTTTGCCCGGATCTTCATGGAGCGCTTTCCCCTCCTGCCGGTGGAGGAAGAGGGGCGACTCCAGGACCCGGTCCTCCGGGAGAACTTCATCGAGCGGATCTTCGCCTGCCGGCGCTGGCGCGAAATGATCGCGGCGGGCCGAAAGCCCTCGCACCTGGTGAGGTTTCACTCCAACCACAAGCTCTTCCTACTCGCCCACAGTGAAAAGCACTACCGCGAGATGGGGAAGCTCGTGGCCCAGGCCGGAACGATCCCGGCGGGGGAACTGTACGCCCGGTACGAGGCGCTCATGGCGGAGGCCCTCCGGCTCAAGGCCACGCCGGCCAAAAACGCCAACGTTCTCCAGCACATGGCGGGATATTTCAAGCAACAGCTGTCCGCGGACGAGCGGCAGGAACTGCAGGAGGTCATCGCCGACTACCGCCGGGGCGACATCCCGCTGATCGTCCCGGTCACCCTGATCCGCCACTATGTCCGGAAGTTCGACGAGCCCTACCTGAAAGACCAGGTTTATCTCAATCCCCACCCGCAGGAGCTGAAGCTCCGCAACCACGCCTGAAGACAACGGCTCTCCTGCATCAGCCCCAGCGGCCGGCCGGTCTTCCCGGGGCGCGGGGGCTGCCACGGGGATTCCCGCCGTC